>NZ_JBHWZY010000394.1:0-6244 GCF_042727815.1 Nocardia sp. NPDC060220 | reverse complement strand
CAGGGTTTCCTACATCGTGACAGGCGGTACCGGATTTCTGGGTCGACGCGTGGTGCGGGGGCTGCTCGCAGCCGACCCCACCGCGATCGTGCACGTGCTGGTGCGCGCCGAGTCGCTGCCCAAGTTCACCGCGCACAATGCGCAACATCCCGACAGTGACCGCGTGTTCGCGCTGGTCGGAGACCTGACCGCCGACGGCCTCGGTCTCGGCGACGGCGCACCGCGTGCCGATCACGTACTGCACCTCGGCGCGGTCTACGACATGACCGCCGACGAGGAGACCGCCCACGCGGCCAACGTCGCGGGCACTCGCTCGGTGATCGAATTGGCCCGCAACCTCGATGCCACCCTGCACCACGTGTCCTCGGTGGCGGTGGCGGGCGACCACCGCGGCAAATTCTTCGAGGAGGATTTCGACCTCGGCCAGAACCTGACCTCGCCGTACCACCGCACCAAGTTCGCCGCGGAGAAACTTGTTCGCGAGGCCACCGACGTGCGCTGGCGGGTATATCGCCCGGCGATCGTCGTCGGCGATTCACGGACCGGCGAAATGGACAAGATCGACGGCCCGTACTACTTCTTCTCCGCCATTTCGACGCTGGCCGGCCTGCCGTCCGAACTGCCGCTGCCGCTGCCCGATCTGGGTGCGACCAATGTGGTGCCGGTCGACTACGTCGCCGAGGCGATGGTGCGACTGGTGCGCCGCGACGGCCTGGACGGGCGCACGTTCCACCTGGTCAACCCGCGGCCGCAGCCGTTCGGGGAGATCTACCGCGCACTGGCCGCCGCCGCGGGCGGTCCGGTCGGCATCGGCACCGTGCCCGGCAGCGCACGCGCGCTGAGCGGGCTCGGCCACGTGCCCGGCGCGAACACGGTGCGCGACTTCCTGTTCGAACAGGCAGGTATTCCCGCCGAGGTCGCACCCCACGTCGGATTCACCGCCGACTTCGTCTCCGATTCCACCCAGGCGGTACTGCCCGGCCTCACCGTGCCCGCCTTCGACACCTACGCCGACCGTCTCTGGGACTTCTGGCGCGTCAATCTGGACCCGCACCGCGGTCGTCCCGCCGCCGACGCGCACCCGCTCTCGGGCCGCACGGTGCTGATCACCGGCGCGTCCTCGGGTATCGGCCTGGCCACAGCCCACGCCGTCGCCCGCCGTGGCGCGATCGTGCTGATGATCGCCCGTGGCGTCGAAGATCTCACGGCCGCAGCGGAATCCGTGCGCGCCGAAGGGGGCACCGCGTTCGCCTACCCCTGCGACATCACCGACTCGGAGGCGGTCGACCTCCTCGTCAAGACCGTGCTGACCGAGCACCACCATGTCGACTACCTGATCAACAACGCCGGTCGCTCCATCCGCCGTTCGGTGGCCAACTCGGTGGACCGGATGCACGACTTCGAACGCACCATGGCGGTCAACTACTTCGGTGCCGTCCGCCTCATCCTGGGGCTGCTTCCCTCGATGCGCGAGCGTCACTTCGGCCACATCGTCAACATCTCCTCCATCGCCGTGCAGACCAAGGCACCTCGCTTCGCCGCCTATGCCGCGAGCAAGTCCGCCCTGGACAACTTCAGCGATATCGCCGCCGTCGAAAACCGTGGCGACGGTGTGTCTTTCACCTCGATCCGGATGCCGCTCGTGCGCACCCCGATGATCGCGCCCACCGATCTCTACCGTTCGCTGCCCCTGCCCGACCCCGACCGGGCGGCCGACATCGTGGTCCGCGCTCTGCTGGAACGCCCCGACCGCATCGACACCCCCGCGGGCACCTTCGCCCAGGCGGTCGAGATGTTCCTGCCCTCGCTCAAGCGCACGATCATGCACACCGGGTTCCGGTTCTTCGGCGAATCCACTGCGGCACAGGGTAAGTCCGTTCCCGCCGCGGTCACCGAGCCCGCCGAACCTACGCGCAATGCCCTCACCGTCCTCGGCCCGGTCTTCGCACCGCTGATGGTGATGCCGAACTCGGCGGCCCGCATGAGCCGGGTGCTGCCCGGCGTGCACTGGTGACATCACCCTGAACACCCGGCCGGTCATGACGTTAGTCGTGACCGGCCGGTTCGGTTCACCGCAGCCAGGTGCTCGCCCAGGCGGCGAGGGTCGTCGGCGTGGTGGTGAGCACCGTTCGCGGGTTCTCCGCGACGAATCCGGAACTCAATCCCGCGGACATACCGGCGATTCCGTCGATCTGCCCCTGTCCGAGGCCCGCTGCTCGCAGCGCTTCCCGGAACTCGTTGTCGGCGAGGTGGATCGGGGTGACCGCATGGCCCAACTGCCGGCCGAGGATCTCGGCGACCTCGATGAATGTCAGATCCCGCGGACCGTGCACGGCCTGCACGACACGCCCCGACCAGGCATCCGACAGCAGTCGGGCCGCCGCCACCTCACCGATATCGCGCGGATCCACCCAGGCCATCGCATGGTCGGGCGGCCACGGTGTGGACAGCGTGCCCGCCCGGATCTCGTCGAGCTGGGTCAGCAGATTGGTGAAGAAGTAGCCGCACCGCAGGTGCACCACATTCGCCCCGGTCTTGTCGAGCAGCTCCTCGGTCCGCGCCAGCCCGTCGATTTCCCCGGCCCCACCCCGCTTCTCAGCACCCACACTGCTGACGAACACCGTCGCCTCGATCCCGTTCTCGACAACAGCACGCGCCGCCGACGCTCCCATCCGCGCGAACCCCGCCACCGGATCACCCTCCACCAGCGCAGGCGGATCCACCCAGAACAACCGATCCGCCCCCACGGTGGCCCGCACCACCGCCTCCGAATCCCCCTGATCGACCCGCACGACGTCGACGAACTCCCGCATCGCGTCATCGAGCCGCCCTGGATCGCGCATCAGCACAGTCGGCCGAACCCCCGCCTGTACCAGCAACTGCACAACCCGAGCTCCCACATGCCCGACCGGCGTAGTGACAACAACCTTCTTCGCGTCCTCTCTCAGTTCCATAACCCCACGCTAAAACCCATCGCGGCCAGTTCCTGACCGCAACAGCCGGCGGATTTCGCCAGCTCTCGGTTCAGCGTGAACGAACCAGGTCGAGGGAAGTGTTCGGTGACCACGGCTGCCCTGCGGCGATGAGGGTGCGGGTGGCTCTGAGTTCTCTCGGTCTTGCCATGGCTACGGCACCGACGGGGTGACCGTTGTGCAGGGCGATCGCGAGGAAGTCCCGGGAGCCGAGGTCGCCGTCGATGACCAGGTCGTCGTGGGGGTGCAGCCAGCCTGCGAAGTGCATCGACAGGCCGTGTTGGTCGGTCCAGCCCCAGGGGACTTCGGCGGGGGCCGCGGGGTGGCCGAGGATGGCTTTGGCAGCCGCGGCGCCGTCCGACATCGCCGTGTTCCAGTGTTGGCCGCGTTCGTATTCGCCACGGCGGGGGTTGAATGCGGTGGTGGCATCGCCCGCGGCGAAGACGGCGGGGGCCGAGGTGCGGTAGTGCTGGTCGACGATGATGCCGTCGTTCACCGCGATGCCGGCGGATTCGGCCAGGGCGGTGTCGGGGATCGAGCCGATGGCAACCAGGGCGGCGGCCGCGGTGAACGTGCGGCCGTCGGTGGTGGTCGCGGTGACGCCTGTGGCGGTGTCGACCAGTTGTGTGGTGGTGACACTGTTCTCGACGACGACGCCGTGCTCGATGTGGATGTCGCGCACCAGGTTCGACACGGCGTTCGGCACTACCCGATCGAGCAGCCCCGGCCCGGCGTTCAACAGCGTCACCTCGGCGCCGAGACCGCGCGCGGTGGCGGCGACTTCGCAGCCGATGAGCCCGCCACCGATGATGAGCAGCGAGCCGCCCCTGTCGATCGCGGTTTGCAGTGCGACGACGTCGGCCTGTCTGCGCAAGGTGTGCACGCGGGTGGACGCAGTGTCGATCGTGCGCGCGCCTGCTCCGGTGGCGAGCAGCAGGCTGTCGTAGCCGAGCACCTCGCCGGTGCTCAAACGCACTGTCGCGCTGTCGGTGTCGATCGCGCGCACCAGCGTGGCAGGGCGCAGATCGACCGCGTTGTCGGCCCAGAACTTCACCGGCTTCAGCACCGCCCGCTGGAACGGCGTAGTGCCCGCGAGCAGCTCCTTGGAGACCGCCGGTCGGCGGTACGGCAGGTCGGGTTCGGCCCCGACGAGCACGATCTCACCGGCGTAGCCCTCGCGTCGCAGGGTCTGGGCGGCGGTGGCGCCGGCGACACCGGTGCCGACGATGACGATCCGTCCACTCATCCGCGGCTCACCTCCCGCATATCGAAATCGGCCTTGGCGGCACCACAGTCGGGGCAGGACCAGTCGTCGGGAATGTCGTCCCAGCGGGTGCCGGGTTCGATACCGTCCTCGGGCCAGCCGAGCGCCTCGTCGTATTCGAAGCCGCACTGAACACACTGGAACAGTCGATAGTCGCTCATCGGGTTGCACCTTCCCTCGGTTCGAAGTCGACCTTCTCGCGCACACCGCAGTCGGGACAGCACCAGTCGTCGGGGATCTGCGACCAGACCGTGCCGGGCGCGAAACCCTCACGGGGAGCACCGAATCGCTCGTCGTAGACGTAGTCGCAGATCGGGCAGAGATACGCCATCAGTTCACTCCGTACTTCGCCAAGACCCGCGCGCGCTTGCTGGGCTGGATGTTCACGCGGGTGATGTCGCCGTTGTAGTGGGCGAGCACGCGATGGTCCATCACCTTGCGCCACAACGGCGTCACGTAGGCCAGGCCGATCAGGCTCGCGTAGCCGCTGGGCAGCTCGGGCGCGCCGTCCATGTGGCGCAGGATCTGGTAGCGGCGGGTGGGGTTGGCGTGATGGTCGCTGTGCCGTTGCAGGTGGTAGAGGAAGATGTTGGTGACGATGTGGTCGGAGTTCCAGCTGTGCTCGGGGGTGCAGCGCTCGTAGCGGCCCGAGGCGGTCTTCTGCCGGAGCAGACCGTAGTGCTCGAGGTAGTTCACCGTCTCCAGCAGCGAGAAACCGTAGATCGCCTGGATCACCAGGAACGGCAGAATCGACGGACCGAACACCGCGACCAGCCCCACCCACAGCACGACCGACATGAGCCAGGCGTTCACCACGTCGTTCTGCAGCGAGAACGTACTCTTGCCCAGCCGCTGCATGCGGGTGCGCTCCAGCTCCCACGACGAGGTCAAGCTGCCCCACACGCTGCGCGGCAGGAAGCTCCAGAACGATTCGGCGAACCGCGCACTGGCCGGATCCTCCGGCGTCGCGACGCGCACGTGGTGGCCACGGTTGTGCTCGATGTAGAAGTGGCCGTAGAAGGTCTGGGCCAGCGTGATCTTCGACAGCCAGCGTTCGAGTTCGTCCTTCTTGTGGCCGAGTTCGTGCGCGGTGTTGATGCCGACGCCGCCCATCGCGCCGATCGTGAAGGCCAGACCGATCTTGGAGATCAGGCCGAGACCACCGTCGATGCCGAGCCAGGACAGGTTGTCCGCGGTCCACAGGTAGCAGGCGAACACCAGGCTGAACACCTGCAGCGGAATGTAGGCGTAGGTGCAGTAGCGGTAGTACTTGTCGTTCTCCAGCTGCTCCATCACCTCCTCGGGCGGGTTCTTGCCGTCGGGCCCGAAGAACCGGTCGAGGGTCGGCAGCAGCACGTACAGCAGGATCGGCCCGAGCCACCACCACACGGGCGCGACGGCCTGCCAGCCGAACTGGTTGAAGGCCCACACGAACCCGCTCGCCAGCAGCGTCGCACTGGGGGCGACGAGGCCGAACAGCCACAGGTATCGCTTGGGATCTCGCCACTGTGGCGGCGCCGCCGATCCTGCGTGGTCACCGATTCGAGATGTCGTCATTGCCATTCTCCTCATCACCGAGACTTCGGACACCTTCTCGCTCGAAGTCGCCTTCGTTTACACATTAGCGCGTGTTGTTCCGATTGGATACACAATCACGCATATTGTCAATGAACGAGCACATCGATGGGCACATGTAGGATGATCACGTGGCCGAACCACCGAACTTTCAGGCAGAAATGCGTCAACTGCTGCGCGACCGGATGATCGACGCCGCGCGCACGATGGTCGTCAGCGAGGGCTGGGGCGCGGTCAACATGTCGCGGGTGGCCAAGGAGGTCGGTATCAGCAGGCCGGTCCTCTACAAGGAGATCGGCACCAAGCAGGCGCTCGCGGATGCCCTGATCGAGCGTGAGACCGGCATCTACCTGACCGGCATCGCCGAGACGCTGGCCCGGCATCCGGCCGACCCGCTCGCCGGCATGACCGCCGCCGCCGAGTACACGCTGCG
>NZ_JBHWZY010000393.1:0-6273 GCF_042727815.1 Nocardia sp. NPDC060220 | reverse complement strand
GGGCCTGGAGAACCTCGAGTACGACGGCCGCGGCGGCTTCTACGTCAGCGGCATCGTTCGCGGAGAGATCCTGCACGTCGGCGCCGACGGCCGGGTCACCACGATCCGCACCGGCCTCGACAACCCCGCCGGGCTGCGGCTGATCGGCGGCGATCTCTACTTCGTCACCGGTGACGGCACCACACCGAACGGCGGCGGCACCCTGAGCCGACTCGATACGGCCACCGGCGAGGTCACCGTTGTGCTCCCGAACCTGGTGCAGCCCAACGGATTACTGCTGCTCCCCGACGGCGACCTGCTCATCTCCCAGCTCTCCGTCCCCTGGCCGCCGGTGGGCATCAGCCGCTACCGCCCCGCCACCGGCGAATTCACCCTCGCCTGGTCCCCTGTCCCCCGCCCCAACGGCCTCGCTCTCGCCCCCGACCACCGAGCGGTCATCACCGAGGACGTCCTCACCTCCCAGCTCGTGCGGGTTCCCTTCGACGCCCCCGACCGGCCCACTCCCCTCGCCACCGTGAACGACGGTCTCCTGCCCGGACTGGACGACCTCGATGTCACCGCCGCGGGCCTCGCCTTCGTCACCGGCGACTACTCCGGCAGCGTCTACCAGGTCGACCCGGCCACCGGCGCCTGGTGCACACTGGCCACCGGCTGGACCACTCCCCGGGGCTCGCTCCCCAGCCCACCGCCGATCGGGCCCACCTCGGCCCGCCTGGCCCCCGACCTCACCACCGGAGCGTGGTCGCTCTATGTCACCAGCATCGACGGCACACTCCGCCGTCTGCGGCCACCACCCGGTATCGACCTGACGCCCTCCTTCCTGCGCTGAGCACGAGCAAGCTCCGAGCGAAGAGTCAGCGGGGCCGCTCGGCCCGGAACCGGAACATTCCGAGACCGGTTTTCACGTCGATGCCCGTGAACCCCGCGACCGCCAGCCGGTCGGCGAGCGTGTCCGCCGGGACCGGTACGCACGTGTCACCCACATGCTGGAGCCGGAACAGCGGACTGTCGAGTCCGTCCGAGCCGGCGAACACCCCGCCGGGTCGCAACACCCGCAGCGCTTCGGCGAACAGGTCGTCCTGCTGTGCGGGTGAGGGGACGTGGTGCAGCATCGTGAAGCAGACCACCGAGTCGAACTCCTTGTCCGGCAACGGCATCGCGGTCGCGTCGCCGTCGACCACCCGCAGCTCCCGCGCGAACCGGGTGCGCAGACGCGCGGCCAGCACGGGGTCGATTTCCAGGCCGGTGAGCGAGGCCGCCCGGTCCCGCAGTGGCGCCACGTTCGCGCCGAAACCCGGGCCGATCTCCAACGCGGACGCCCCGAGGTCGATGTCGCGCATCACCCACGGCACGATCTTCGTCGCCGTCACCCATTCCCACGCCGTGGACCTGCACAACAGCCTGTGCCAGTAATTCATCGCCATAGCTACGACGGTAGGAGCCGGGGTCCGTGGCCGATAGTCACTACGCTGACAGACTATGTCGCAGAACGGACATGACCTGCTGCTGGCCGCGGACACCGGTCCGACGGCCATGGTGCTCGGCGCGGGAATCCTGCCCGCCGGATACTGGTTCGACGAGCACCGCCACCCCCAGCATCAGATCGCCTGGGCGGGTAGAGGAGTCATCGGGATCGACATCGGCGCCCACCACTGGGTGCTACCGCCGACCAGAGCCTTGTGGATACCCGGCGGCGTCGCGCATCGCACCGGAACGACGGCCGGGGCCGATATGCGCGGCATCTTCGTCGAACCCGACCGGTGCCCGGCACTGTTTCCCGGACCGACGCTGCTGAGCGTCTCCCCGCTGCTGCGAGAACTGTTCGACCACATGACATCACGGCGATTGACAGACGACGGACGGACGCGGGCCGAAGCGATGGTGTTCGATCTGCTCGAGCCGGTCGAGGTCGTTCCGATCGGCGCGCCACTGCCGACCGACCCCCGTGCACGCGTCGTCGCCGAGGTCCTGCTCGACAATCCCGCCGACGACCGCACCCTCGCCGAACTGGGCAGGCACGCCGCGGCCAGCTCGCGCACCCTGGCTCGCGCGTTTCGCGCCGAGACCGGCCTGACCTTCGCGCAATGGCGGACCCAGATCCGCCTGGCGGCCTCTCTGACCCCACTGGCCGACGGTGTACCGGTGACCCGCATCGCCGCCCGGGTCGGCTATCACAGCCCGAGCGCGTATGTGGCCGCGTTCCGGCGGGCCGTCGGCACGTCGCCGGGACAGTACTTCGCCGGTCCCGTAGCCAATCGGTCGTCCTGACCGGTCGGGGTTTCACGCGTGGTGAGGTCAGCGGTGGCGCATCGTCGGTTGCCGTGGTGGACTGGCGGATTCGGCTATCGGGAGGTCAGCGTGCGATCGGCACCGCAGTGGGCACGGCAGGACGGATTCGGGATCCGGGTGGAGTGGGGGCGGACCGGCGCGGCGATACTCGGGCCGGGGGCCGGGTGCCTGGTGGTGATCGACGTGTTGTCGTTCACGACGTCGGTGTCCGTCGCTACCGCCGCCGGCACCGCGGTCTTCCCGTATCGGTGGCGAGACGAGTCGGCGCGGGACTTCGCCGCGGAGAATGCCGCCGAACTGGCCGTCGGACGGCGGGAGGCCGGTCCGTGGTCGCTGTCGCCGGCGGCGATCCGGCGCGCGCCGTTCACGCCACGCCTGGTGCTGCCCTCGCCCAACGGTTCCAACATCGCCGCCGCTGTCGAGGAAACGCCGGTCGTCGCCGCCTGCCTGCGCAATGTCAGCGCGGTCGCCGACTGGCTCGTCGCCCAGCACTGGGGCACTCCCGATCGACCGATCGCGATCATCGCGGCGGGCGAGCACTGGCCGGGCACCGACACCGTGCGGCCCGCGCTCGAGGACTGGCTCGGTGCCGGTGCGCTCGCCGCCGCGCTGATCGATCGCGGCATCACTACTCCGTCCCCCGAAACACACACGGCTGCGGCAGCATTCGAGGCGGCAGCCGACGTGGGCGCGCTGATCACGGAGTGCGCGTCCGGCCGCGAACTCGCCGCGATCGGCTTCGCCGAGGATGTGGCCATCGCGATCGAACGCGACGCCGACGCCACCGTCCCGGTTCTCACCGGCAACGCCTTCGTCGACCGCCGACCCCGCTAGCAAGCTTCGGCACGTCCGGAGCCGATCGATCAGTCGTGGGAGGTGAGGATCCGTGGGCCGTCGGCGGTGACGGCGATGGTGTGCTCGCTGTGCGCGCAGCGGGAGCCGTCGGCCGAGCGGATGGTCCATCCGTCGGCGTCGGTGTAGACCTTCGCCGTGCTCGCCGCGAACCACGGCTCGATGGCCACCGTGAGACCGGGCCGCAGCCGGAACCCGCGCCCAGCCCTGCCGTCGTTGGCGATATGGGGATCCTCGTGCATCGTCCGCCCGAGCCCGTGCCCGCCGAACTCGGTATTGACCGGGTATCCGTACCCGCGAGCGACGTTCGCGATCGCGGCGGAGATATCGCCGATCCGGTTGTCGGGTTGCGCGGCCGCGATCCCGGCGGTCAGGGCCTCTTCCGTGGCCCTGACCAGTCGCTCGTCCGCGGGTGCGGGGGTACCGACGATGAACGAGATCGCCGAGTCAGCGACCCAGCCGTCGATCGACACGGCCAGATCAGCCGTCAGCAGGTCGCCGTCGCGCAAGACGTAGTCGTGCGGAAGCCCGTGCAGCACAGCATCGTTCACGGCCAGACACACCGTATTGCGGAACGGCCCGCGCCCGAACGACGGCGAGTAGTCCCAGTAGCACGACACCGCCCCGCGCTCGCGAATCCGTTCCCGCACATACGCTTCCAGTTCGAGCAGGTTCACCCCGACCGCCGCACGGTCGCGCACCCCGGCCAGCACGTCGGCGACGAACCGGCCGGTCACCCGCATGCGCTCGATCTCCGCGGGTGATTTCAGCTCCACCATCACGCCTCCACTTGGTATTTTCATACCGACACTAGCCGCGCCGGTATAAAAATACCAAAATCAGCGGTTCAGGTTGCCCATGTCCACCGGAATCTGCGCACCGGTGATCTGGCTCGCCTCGTACGAGCACAACCAGGCCACGGTCGCCGCGATCTCCTCGGGCTGACAGATGTGGCTGGGCAGGGCGTTCATGAAGATGGGCGCGAGAGTGGCACCGTACTCCTCGAACAGCGGGCCCATCTCGTTGATCTGCATGCCGCTCGCCACGCCCGCGGGATGGACGGTGTTCACCCGGATCCGGTGCGCGCCGAGCTCGTTCGCCATCGTCTTGGCCAGACCCGTGATCGCGTGCTTGGTCGCGACATAGTGGCCGGTGAACGGCGTGCCCTTCAGACCCGCCACCGAACTGATGAACACCATCGCGCCACCCTCGCCCTGCGCGATCAGATGGGGCACAGCGGCTTTCGCGGTGTGGAAGACGCCCGTCAGGTTGACGTCGATGGTCTCCTGCCACTGCTCGGCGGTGATCTCCCACGACATCGCCGCCGAACAGATGCCCGCGTTGGCCACCACCACATCGAGTCTGCCCAGCTGCTCGATGCCCGCCGCCAGCGCCGCGGACAGCCCGTCGAAATCGCGCACATCGACCTTGCTCGCGACGATCTCGGCGCCCGTCGCTTCGACGAGCTTCACGGTCTCGGCCAGATCCGCCTCGGTCGCGCCCGCGTAGCTGGTGCTGGCGAACTCCGCGCACGCGTCGATCGCGATCACGTCGGCACCCTCCTCGGCGAAGCGCACCGCCTCGGCCCTGCCCTGCCCACGCGCCGCTCCCGTCACGAAAACGACCTTGCCCTCGAACCGTCGTGTCATACCCATACCTTTCGAACTTCGATGTCCTCCCCTGACACCTACCACCGCCACCGCCCGGGCGAGGCGAAAACGGAGATCCCTACTCAGCTTGGCCATCGCGTTCGCGAGGACATACCATCGGTCGCATGGTCCGACTCCCGCTCAGCCCCGCGCAGGTCGAAGCAGGCCGCCGTCTCGGCCGCCGCCTTCGCACCGCTCGCGGCGACCGCGACCTCGCCGAGGTGGCCCTGCGAGCGGGTATTTCCCCGGAAACGCTGCGCAAGATCGAGTCGGGACGGCTGCCCTCACCGGCCTTCGGCACGGTCGTCGGCCTGGCCGAGGCCCTCTCGATTCCCCTGACCGAGCTGGCCGAGTCCTACCGCGACGAACAGGTCGCCGAGTCCGCCTGATCGGCACGCCGCGCACCCTGCCCGATGCTGCGCTCGACCCGCCTACCGGCGGTTCATCGACTCCTCGTTCTCGTATCCCAGCGTCACATCATGGGTGATCTCGCCGCGGGTCACCGATACCTGACTCGCGACGGGCGGATAGCCGCGGGCGACCACCGTGTACTCCCCCTCCGGCAGGTCCGGTACCAGGTACCGCCCCTTCTCGTCGGTGCGCGCCGTCGCTGCCGGATCGCCGCCCGAGTCCAGGACCGTGATCTGCACATCGGCGACGGGGCGGTCGCCGTCCACCCAGGCCGAGCCCAGGAGGATGGCCATCGGTTCGAGGTCGATGTCGCGATGCAGCGAGCCCGTCTCCGGCACGGTCAGCGCGACTGCCGCCGGCCGCATGTGATCGGCGACCGCGACCAGGGTGTAGGTACCGCTCACGACGTCGCGGCACACGTAGGTGCCGTCTTCGCCGGTGATCGCCGCGCCCACCACCTCGCCCTCGGGATCGGTCAGCGTGATCGTGGCACCCCAGAGCGGTTCGCCGCGCCGCGCCGATCGCACGATCCCGGTGAGTTCACCCGCGCCGGTGAGCATCAGGTCGACGTGCTGGGCGCGCTCCCCGATCGACACGCTCACCGCTTCGGGCTGATGCCCGGCCGCCGCGGCGATGAGTACATAGTTGCCCGGCCGGGGCGCCTCGATCACGTACGCACCGTCGGCGTCGCCGTTGCCACGGGCCACCTGATGCCCGTGCTGATCGATCAGGGTGAGCGTCGCGGCGGGTACCGGGCGCGCGTCGTCGCGTCGCAACAGCCCCGCGATCACCCGACCGGTGGCGACGGGGTGCAGTTCGCCCGCCATCTCGTGCGCGTCGTGCAGGCTCACATCGCGCAGCGCGGTGGCATCGGACTGATCGTCCGGTGCCGGATCCTCCTGCAGCGGAATCTCTTTCATGAAGACCAGCACCAGGCAGGCCACCACGGCGAGGTCGGCGGCGAGCAGGAACACGCTGTGCATCGAGTCGGTGAACCCCTCGAGGATCGGGATCCGCAACTCGTCGGGCAGCGTGGCGATGCCGCTGGTATCGCTCAGCAGGCCGTCGAGGC
>NZ_JBHWZY010000392.1:0-6286 GCF_042727815.1 Nocardia sp. NPDC060220 | reverse complement strand
CCGCCTTGGTCGACGTGTCCTCCGTTGTCGACGGTGTGCCACCGGTCGACGTGTCACCCTTCGACGTATCTTTCGTCTGAGGCTGCTGCGTCGTCACGGGTGTCTGCGGCTTGCTGGAATCCTGCGGCATCGGGTATGCGCCGGTATCGAGTCCGTTCAAGGCTTCGACAAGAACGCCGTAAATCCGACGAACCTCGGTGTCGACTTCTTTGCAAAGCTGAATGAATTTATCGTATGTCGCGTTGACGTGCGGCATGAAGATATCGACCAACCACTGCTTGGCCTTCTTGCCCGCATCAGAATCCGGGTTGGACGACACCTCTTGTATGTAATCATCGATCGCAGTGCGGCTCATCCCGCTGCTGTTCTGCTGGGGGATATCAGGCGTATTGGGAGACCAAAAGCTTTGGACCGTAACCGCTTTGTGCCGTACGGCAGTTCGCAGCGCAGTCGCCACATAACTGAGCTCCAGCGATATCGTCGCAGCTTCGATGCGATCTTGCTCGGCACGGAGAATCTGCGCATTCAGCATATTGGATGCGGTGTCAGCTGCCTGCCCCTGCCATATCGACGGCAATGCCGAGAGCTGCCGCCGCTGTTCGTCGATCTCAGCGGGCAATTTAGCCATCACCTTGGACAAAGCCGCAGACATTCGATCGATTGCCGCGATATCCATGCCGCGTTCGGTGTCGTATTTCGCATAGATCGAATCGAAATCCCCATTTGCCCCCGCCAGCAGTTCCGACCTAGCAGGAGCGTGCGCAACCGCTGATGCTTTTCCATAGCGAGGTAGGTATTCGACGAAATACTGCAAACCTTCCGCCCCCAGGTCGAGCATCTCGTCTGCGCTACCACCGGTGGGAATACTGGCCCAGGTCGGAGAGTCAGCCATGAACGCCCCCGGACACCACGGCCGAACATGTGGACACGAACGCGCGCATCAAAGGTTCACCCCAGCAGCGGTTATCTTCTTGACGTTGGCATCGTCGACCGTCGCGTACGTATCCGCACTGGTACCGAACTGCACGCCCGTCTTGTCGATCGCGGTCTGCCAGTTCTTCAACCACGTCTCGACCTTGCCGATCACGCCCCCGACCTTCGTCCCCTCGGCACCGTAGTCGCGACCGGCTTGCGCGGCGGTGAAGGACCAGCCCTTGACGTCGGCAGAGCACGTCCCGATATCAGCCGCCGACGCCTTCAGGTTCGACGCAGCCTTACGCAGAGCCGTCGGATCGACCGTTACTGAATCGCCCACTTCCCCCTCCTTCTGGTCAAGCGCCGGCAGGCGCACTACTCCCTTAGACGCGCCACGACCCGGATCGGTTCCACGATCACACGACGAATGCCGCTGTGCTCGGATTCGATCACAGCGGCACCCTGGTGCGCTACTTCTCCAGGTTCCCCTGGTCGGTCTTGCGCCACTCCGACGTGCCGTCGGGATGACGGTGGTATTCCCAGGCGGCGTAGTCGCCGTCTTCCTCGACGACGGTGACGTGATCGGCCAGGCCGTCGTGGTCGTAGTCGGACCAGATGCTGGTCGAGTCGGCATCGCCGGTGGAGAGGGAGTCGACGACGCCGTCGTGGTCGAGGTCGAGGGATGGGTTGTTCAACTCGACGGGGCCGAGGCCGCCCAGGGACGAGTGGGCGTCGATGTCGGGTAGGCCGAGGCCGGGGAACTCACCCGAGGTGACCATGACTGCTCCTCCAACGGAAAACTCGCGGATGACGACGTGGCGGGGTTGCCACCATCTTGTCATCCGCGAGCGGGCGCCGGGGGGTTCGGGGCTACTTGTTCGGGATGAGGATCCACATCGCCAGGTAGATCAGGAACTGGGGACCGGGCAGCAGGCAGGACACGACGAAGACCAGGCGGACGACGTTGGGGTTCCAGCCGTAGCGTTCGGCGAGGCCGCCGCAGACGCCTGCGATCCACTTGTTGCTGGTCGAACGGGTGAGGCGGCGGGCGGGGGCGGTCATGGTGTTGCCTTCCTGTGGAGCGGTGATGTCTCCACTGTGCCGTCGGAGCACTCCCGCCCGCATCGGTCCACAGACCCATCCGCACCCTGATTTCGACAGGCCCCGACCTCAGGGTCAGACCCCGAGACGGGCACAATCGTCGAGGTGAGCACGACATTGCACGCCAGTGGCCTCTCCGCGGGGCACGCCGAACGGACCCTGTTCGCCGACCTCGATTTCACTCTCGCCCCCGGCGATGTGATCGGGCTGGTCGGGGTGAACGGCGCGGGCAAGTCGACGCTGCTGCGGATGCTGGCCGAGCGGGAACCGGGCGAGGGCACCATCGCGTTGAGCCCGCCCGACGCGACCGTCGGTTATCTGACCCAGGAACCGGAGCGCATCGAGGGCGAGACGGTGCTCGAATTCCTCTCGCGCCGAACCGGTGTCGCACACGCCCAGCAGGTGATGGACGCGGCGGCCGAACGCCTCGGCGACGGTGGCGACGACGACTACTCGCCCGCGCTGGAACATTGGCTGGCGTTGGGTGGCGCGGATCTCGATCAGCGCGCCGAAGAGGTCGCCGCGGACCTGGGGCTGACCCACGGCTTGGCCGGTGGGCTCGACACCCCGATGACGGGCCTGTCCGGCGGCCAGGCGGCACGCGCGGGGCTGGCCTCGGTGTTGTTGTCGCGCTTCGACATTCTGCTGCTCGACGAGCCGACCAACGACCTCGATCTCGACGGCCTCGACCGGCTGGAACGGTTCGTCACCGGGGTGCGCGTACCGCTGATGGTGATCAGCCACGATCGAGAGTTCTTGGCGCGCACCGTGAACAGCGTCCTCGAACTCGATCTGGCTCAGCAGCAAACCGGTTTCTACGACGGCGGCTACGACGCCTACCTCGCCGAACGCGAGATCGCCCGCAAGCACGCCCGCGAGGCCTACGACGAATTCGCCGACACCAAAGCGGGTTTGGAGTCGCGCGCGCAGATGCAGCGCAACTGGCTCGAGCACGGGGTGCGCAACGCCCGCCGCAAGGGCAAGAACGACTCCGACAAGATGGGTCGCAAGACCCGCGCGGAATCCACCGAGAAGCAGGCCGCCAAGGCCCGTCAGACGCAGCGCCGGATCGAACGCCTCGACGTGGTCGACGAGCCGCGCAAGGAGTGGGAGCTGCGGATGGAGATCGCCACCGCCCCACGCAGCGGCGCGGTGGTCGCGACCGCCAACAACGCCACCCTCACGCGCGGCGAATTCACCCTCGGCCCGATCACCACCCAGATCGATTGGGCCGACCGGATCGTGCTCACCGGCGCCAACGGCTCGGGCAAGTCGACCCTGCTCGGCCTGCTGCTCGGCAAGATCGCCCCGGATTCCGGTACCGCCGCACTGGGTTCCGGTGTGGAGATCGGCGAGGTCGACCAGGCCCGCGGGCTGTTCCGTGGCGACGACGCGCTGGCCGACACCTTCGCCGCGGCGATGCCCGACTGGCCCGACGCCGAAGTCCGCACGCTACTGGCCAAATTCGGCCTGCGCGGGCCGCACGTGACGCGTGCGTGCGACACCCTGTCCCCCGGTGAACGCACCCGCGCGGCCCTGGCCCTGCTCCAGGCGCGCGGGGTGAACCTGCTGGTTCTCGACGAGCCGACCAACCACCTCGACCTGCCCGCCATCGAACAGCTCGAACAGGCCGTCGAATCCTTCACCGGCACGTTGATTCTGGTGACGCATGATCGCCGGATGCTGGATTCTGTTCGTGCGACCCGTCGTTGGCACATGTCCGGTGGGCTTCTCAGCGAGGAATGACGCATGGACTACGCATTGGGCATCGACACCCGAATCACCCTGCTCGTCACCGGATTCCTCTTCCTGAGCGCGTTGCTGCTCGGGGTGTGGAAGTACCACGGCATCCGGACTGACGGCGCGGCGCACGTCTATGTCGACATCGCCCACCGCGCCGCGCTGATGTACTCCTTCGCGGGGATCCTGCTCGCGGTGTTCACCGAGCTCAGCGCCTGGCCGACGATCGTCAATCTGACCGCCGACCTGGTGGTGCTCGCGTTCTTCGCCGGTGCGATCGCCAGTTACGCCCTGCACGGGCTGCGCCGGGACACCACCAATCAGTTCGACGGGAGGATTCCCGCCGAACTGCGGCTGTCGATGTACGGGCTGATCGTGGGCGAGATCGGTGGTTTCGGGGTGCTGTTCAGCGGATTCGTCGCCGGACAGTTCTAGAGTGACTGCACTACAGCGGGCTCGGCCGCACCGAACAGGTCGATGTCGGAGCCGAGCTTGGCACCGATCAGACCGACGCCGAAAGTGACACCGAGCACCGCGACCACGGCGATGAACGACCGCGAGCGCGGCACCCGCGGCGCCGCGAACGCGCGGGTGCGTGGCGCCTCGGCGACCGGCTCATAGGCGGACTGCCCGTAGCCTTCGTCCCGGATCGGCACAGTGTGCGAATACCCTTGCGGCACTTCGCGGCACCCCGGTCGCCCGCAGGCCCCACCACAGCGGTGCGGCTGGTCGGCTTCGCCGTACTCGTACGGGTACTGGTCCTGATAGTTGCGGGCAGGCAGCGGCGGAACCATGATCGGCCCCCTTCGAATCGTGCTGCGCGCCAAAATAACCGCCTGCGCCGAGCAGCACACACGCGCCACGGGGCACACAGGTCCAGACGGCGTATCCCGATACTAGTGGGGCCCGGTGGAACACGCCACAGCACCGATCGCCGACCCGTCGTCCGGGTCCCGGCGACTAGACCGCGGCGACCCGCTTGGCCAGATCATCGGCCAGCTGACGCGCCTGCGCGGGATCGGTGGCCTCCACCATCACCCGCACCAACTGCTCGGTCCCGCTGGGCCGCAACAGAACCCGCCCGGTGTCCCCGAGGATCCGCTCGGCCTCCGCGACAGCCTCCAGCACCTCGGGAGCGACAGCGACAGCGCCCTTGTCCGACACCGCGACATTGATCAACACCTGCGGCACTGTGGTCATCACCGAAGCCAGCGAGGCCAGCGAGCGGCCGGTCTGCGCCATCCGCGCCATCAACCGCAGGCCGGTGAGCACCCCGTCCCCGGTGGTACCGAACCGCGGGAACACCACATGCCCGGACTGTTCCCCGCCCAGGCTGTATCCGCCGCGACGCAACTCCTCGAGCACGTACCGGTCGCCGACAGCGGCGGTGATCACGGTGATCTCGGCGGCACGCATCGCGATGTGCAGGCCGAGGTTGCTCATCACGGTGGCGACGAGGGTGTCGTCCACCAGTTCGCCCGCGTCGCGCATCGCCAGCGCGAGTACCGCCATGATCGCGTCACCGTCGACGATCTCGCCCGCGGCATCGACGGCGAGGCAACGATCGGCGTCACCGTCGAGCGCGATGCCCAGGTCGGCGCCGTGTTCGAGGACCGCGCGCCGCACGGTGTCCAGGTGCGTGGAACCGCACCCGTCATTGATGTTGAGCCCGTTGGGTTCGGCGTTGATCGCGATCACCGTCGCGCCCGCCTCCCGGTACACCTGCGGGGCGACCTCGGCGGCCGCACCGTGCGCGCAGTCGACGACGACGGTCAGCGAGGACAGGTCCTGGCTGGTGGATTCGAGCAGATGCTCGACATAGCGCTCGTGGGTGCCCTCGACGGTGTAGTCGCCACGCACGCGGCCGATGCCCGCGCCGGTCGGGCGCACGGTGACGCCTTCGGCGATCAGGGCTTCGATCCGGGCCTCGATGGCGTCGTCGAGCTTGTGCCCGCCCGCCGCGAAGATCTTGATGCCGTTGTCGGGCATGGGGTTGTGCGAGGCGGAGATCATCACGCCGAAGCACGCGTCGTACAGGCCGGTCAGGTAGGCCACGGCCGGAGTGGGCAGCACGCCCACCGAGAGGACATCGACGCCGACCGAGGTCAGGCCCGCGGTGACCGCGGCCTCGAGCATCTCGCCGCTGGCGCGCGGATCGCGACCGAGCACCGCCACCGGGCGCTTCTTGCCGCGCGAGAGCACCTGCGCTGCCGCGGCGGCGACGCGCATCGCCAGTTCCGGGCTCAGCGACTCGTTGGCGAGTCCGCGAACACCGTCTGTGCCGAATAGCCGTCCCATAAAAACCCTCTACCAGTAGTAGGTCCCCGAATACAGCACAAGAGCAGGCGACCAGCGGTGCTGGAAGCCTGCTCTTGCACACACGCTCCGCCGACCAGGCTCATCCCCACTCGCGCGGGCAGCATACCCAGCGTATGCGAAAGCCGAGAGTCGACAGTGCGTAAATCCGCGTCGCGGACCCGGATGAACAGCATCGGGTTCGCGTCTTCGCCGCGTGCGAGCAGATCCAGGG
>NZ_JBHWZY010000391.1:0-6288 GCF_042727815.1 Nocardia sp. NPDC060220 | reverse complement strand
CCCACTGTGGGTGCCCGCCGGAGCTGTTCGTGATCGTCGGCCGATCTCAGGTGATCGCGCCCGCAGTTTTGAGGGCGATGACCTGCTCCCAGTCCAGCCCGAGGCCCAAGAGGATCTCCTCGGTCTGGGCGGCGAACTCGGGGCCGGGGGCCAGTTCGGGCGCGCTGACGTCGAATTGCACCGGATTGGCGACCAATTCGAGCTCACCGGCGCGAATCAGGTACTCGTTGGCCCTGATCTGCGGGTCCGAGCCGACCTGCAGGCTGTCCTGGACCGGCGCCCAGGGTCCCGACAGCGTTCCCAGCCGCTCGGTCCATTCGGCGAGGGTCCGGGTCGCGAACGCCTCGCGCAGGATCGCCACGGCCTCCTGGGTATTGGCCGCGATGTCGGCCGAGGTCCCGAAACGGGGGTCGGTCGCGAGTTCGGGACGGTCGATGTGGCGACACACGTCGGCCCAGAACTTCGCCGGCTGCAACATCACCAGCGACAGGTAGCGGCCGTCGGCCGTGGCGTACAGACCCGAGAGCGGATTGCTCGGCGCGCCATGGGCACCCGGTACCGGCGCCACCATCGGCTCACCGAGATGGGCCGAGAGCGCGATGGTGTGGCCCATCGCCCACAGCCCGCTCCCGAGCAGCGAGACATCGACCACCGACGGTTCGCCGGTGCGTTCCCGTTTGAGCAACGCAGCCGCGATCCCACCCGCGAGGTTCGTCCCCGAGATGGTGTCGCCGAAGGCGGGCCCCGGGGGCGAGACCATGCCCTCGGTGCCCGGCGGGGTGATGGTGGCGGCGACCGAGGCGCGGCACCAGAAGGCGGTCATGTCGAAACCGCCCTTGTCGGACTCCGCGCCGCGCGGGCCGAGCGCACTGCCGCGCGCGTAGACGATCTTCGGGTTCACCGCGCGGATGTCGTCCACGTCGATCCCGAATTTGGTCCGCGCCTGCGGCAGAAAGCTGGTCAGGAACACGTCGGCTTCACGGGCGAGGTCGTGGATCACCGCGCGCCCCTCGGGCACCGACATGTCGACGCCGATGCTGCGCTTGCCCCGATTGGCATGTTCGACATTGGGATTGGGGTCACCCTCGACCCGCATCCGGCCGATCTGCCGAAGGCCGCGTTGCGGATCGCCAGTGACCGCGTGTTCGACCTTGACAACATCGGCGCCCCAGTCGGCCAGGACCGCGCCCGCCGACGGCACGAACCCGTACATCGCGACCTCGAGGACGCGAATTCCCTCCAGCGGCCCCACTACTGGGCACCGCCCGACGCGTCGCTCAACCCGACAACCGCGGCGTAGGTCTTGCTCTCCAGGAATTCCTCCAGCCCGGCGATACCGCTTTCCCGGCCGATCCCCGACTGTTTAAATCCACCGAAGGGAGCGTCCGGCTGGAAGTAGTTACCGCCGTTGATGCTGAACGTTCCGCTGCGGATGCGCCGGGCGATCCCGAGCGCGCGCTCGGGATCGGCGCTGAACACCGCACCGGACAGGCCGTAGATCGAATTGTTCGCGATGCGCACCGCGTCGTCGTCATCGTCGTAGGGGATCACGACGAGCACCGGGCCGAAGACCTCCTCCTGCGCGATCTCGCTGTCGGGATCGACGCCGGCGAGCAGGGTCGGCGCGTAGAAGAAGCCCGGATCGACCTTCGTACCGCCGGTGACCAACGTGGCGCCGGCGGCGACCGCGCGCTCGACCAGGCCGTGTACCTTGTCGCGCTGCTTCGCGCTGATCAGCGGTCCCATATAGGTTTTCGGGTCACTGGGATCCCCGCTGCTCACCCAGCCCAGATTGGTGGCGACGAGCTCGACGATCTCGTCGTGGCGCGCGCGTGGCACCAGCAGCCGGGAGGTGAGCGCGCAGCCCTGTCCCGCATGGGTGCAGATGGTGAACGCGGCGAACACCGCCGTGGTGGCGAAGTCGGCGTCGTCGAGCAGGACCATGGCGGATTTGCCGCCCAGCTCGAGGAAGACCCGCTTGAGCGATTCGCTCGCCGCCGCCATGATCTGGCGCCCGACCGGAGTGGAGCCGGTGAAGGTGATCAGGTCCACGTCGGGATGGGTGGTCATCAGCTTGCCGATCTCGACATCGGCGGCGGACAACACATTCACCACACCGGGCGGGATATCGGTGTGCTCGGCGATCAGCTCACCGAGAGCGAGCGTGGCCAGCGGGGTATCGGGGGCGGCTTTGAGCACCACCGTGCAGCCCGCCGCCAGGGCGGGCATGAGCTTGGCCAGGGCCAGCTGATGCGGGTAGTTGTAGGCCACGATCGCCGAAACGACACCGGCGGCTTCCTTCTCGATCCAGCGCCGGTGGCGCTCCCCGCGGATCTCGAGCTCGCTCAGTTCCTCGGTCAACGAGTACTCGGGCAGCAGGTCGGCGTAGAAGCGAGCGATCTCGATCGGGAAGTCGAGCTGGTTGCCGTGGGTGAGCCGCCGGGTGGCGCCGACCTCGGCGATGGTGAGCTCGCGCAGGTCCTCCACGTTGTCGAGCAGTGCCCGATGGAGTTGGTCCAGGCAGCGAGCCCGCAACGCCGCGTCGGTCGACCAGCTGGTCGTGTCGAAGGCTCGACGGGCGGCGGCGATGGCCGCCTCGGTCTGTTCGAGCGTGGCTTCGGGCGCGTAGCCGTACACCTCGCCGGTCGCGGGATTGAGCGAGGCGAAGGTCTGTTCCGCCTCGACCAGCTGTCCGTCTATCAGCAATCGCTTGGTGACTGCCGTGGTCGGCGCGGACGCGCCGATCGAGTCCGTGTCCTGGGATGACATCCCGTCTCCTCGCTGAGCGTTGGAAATGTGATTCTCACTTCTAGAGAAGAATATATCCATATGCAAGAGCCCGCATCAGCCGAATGCCGCGACCGACACCGCGATCACCGGCAGCCTGTTCGCCGAAAGGCGGATATCAGGCCTTGCGGAGGAAACCTCAGCGAGAGTACGGTTCTCGCAACTGGAAGGGAGATTCTTGTGATCCACACTACAGCGCTGCGTCCCGCGATCGGGGTGGAAGTCACCGGCGTCGCCGATCTGCACGACGACACGGTGGTCAGCCGGTGCCTCGAAGCACTGAAATGGCGCGGTGTGCTGGTCGTGCGCGGTCTGCACCTCGATGACGAAGCGCAACTCGCGTTCTGCCGCGAGCTGGGCACGGTGTTGGCACCGGGCGGCCGGGAGATCTTCACGATCACTCTCGATCCCGCGAAGAACCGGGCCGCCAAGTACCTCGAGGGCACGTTCTTCTGGCACATCGACGACACCACCAACGAGGTGCCGGCCAAGGCCACCGTGCTCACGGCCCGCCACGTCGCCATGGAGGGTGGCGGCACCCAGTTCGCCAGCACCTACGCCGCCTACGAGAACCTCCCCGAAGCCGACCGCAAGCGCTACGAAGGTCTGCGCGTGGTGCACAGCTTCGAGGCGTCCCAGCGGCTGGTGCATCCGGACCCGACCCCCGAACAGGTCGCGGACTGGCGTACCCAGCCGAGCCACGAGACGGCCCTGGTCTGGGAGCGCGCGGACGGCCGCAAATCCCTGGTGATCGGCGCCACCGCCGATCACATCGTCGGCATGGATCCCGCGGAGAGCCGGGCGCTGCTCGACGAACTGCTCGCCTGGTCGACGCAGGAACGCTTCGGCTACACCCATGACTGGACCGTCGGCGACCTAGTGATCTGGGACAACACCGGCATCCTGCATCGGGCGCTGCCCTATCAGGCATCCTCCGAACGCGAACTGCACCGGACCACCCTCGCGGGCGAGGAGGCCTGGGCGTGAAAACCGCGGTGGTCACCGGTGGCGGCTCCGGTATCGGTCTCGCTGTCGCACAACGGCTCCAGGCCGACGGGTATCACGTGGCGACGCTCGATCTGCGCCCGACCGATACCCGATTCGCCCACACCGCCGACGTTTCCGACCCCGAGCAGGTGAGCGCGGCCTTCGCCGCGATCCGCACCCAGCTCGGCCCCGTGACGATCCTGGTGAACGCCGCGGGCCTGGACGGTACGGGGCGCTTCGCCAAAATCGACTTCGCGCAGTGGCAGCGGGTGATCGACGTCAACCTCAACGGCGTCTACCACTGCGTTCAGGCGGTGCTGCCCGACATGCTCGAGGCCCGGTGGGGTCGCATCGTGAACATCTCCTCGTCGAGCACGCATTCGGGGCAGCCCTTCATGGCGCACTACGTCGCGGCCAAGTCCGCGGTGAACGGGCTGACCAAATCGCTGGCGCTCGAACTCGGTCCGGCCGGGATCACCGTCAACGCCGTCCCGCCCGGCTTCATCGACACCCCGATGCTGCGCAAGGCGGAGGCGGCCAAGCTGCTCGGCGGCACGATCGACGACCACATCCAGCGCACCCCCGTGCGGCGGGTGGGCCAACCCGAGGACATCGCCGCGGCGTGCGCGTTCCTGATCTCCGAGAGCGCCGGGTACATCACCGGGCAGATCCTCGGGGTCAACGGCGGCCGAAACACCTAGTCGTACCAATCCAGACAACGGGCTCACCGCCTTCCGGTGGGCACCGCACACGCCGAAAGGAACTCCCGTGGGACGTGTCGAGGGCAAGGTCGCCTTTATCACCGGAGCCGCTCGCGGCCAGGGCCGCAGTCATGCGGTGCGTCTGGCCGCCGAGGGCGCCGACATCATCGCCGTCGATATCTGCCAGGACATCGACACCATCCAGTACCCGCTGTCGCGTCCCGAGGATCTGGACGAAACGGCGCGACTGGTCGAGAAGTCCGGGCGGCGCATCGTCACCGTCCAGGCCGATGTGCGCGATGCCGCGCAGATGCGTGACGCGGTCGCGCACGGAGTACAGGAACTGGGCCGCCTCGACATCGTCGTCGCCCAGGCCGGGATCGCCGGGATGAAGGGCGAGCCGCAGTGGCAGGCCTGGACCGATGTGCTCGACACCAACCTGGTCGGCGTGCTCAACGCCATCCACGCCGCGCTGCCGCATCTGCAGGCCGGCGCGTCGATCATCGCCACCGGGTCGCTGGCCGCGCTGATGGACACCACCAAGGTGGACCAGCCGGGTAAGGATCCCGGCGGCGTCGCGTACATGGTCGCCAAGCGCGCGCTGTCGATGGTGGTGCACGAACTCGCCACCCACATCGCGCCGAAGAAGATCCGCGCCAACGTTATCCACCCCACCAACTGCAACACCCCGATGTTGCAGAGCGAGCCGATGTACCGCTCGTTCCGGCCCGATCTCGAGAATCCGACCCGCGCCGACGCCGAGCCCGCCTTCCACACCATGCAGGCCATGCCGGTTCCGTATGTCGAGCCCGAGGACATCAGCGACGCGGTGCTGTTCCTGGCATCCGACGAGTCCCGTTTCGTCACCGGCAGTCAATTGCGGGTGGACGCGGGCGGATACCTGAAGTGGTACGACTACCACGCCTGAAAGGAATTCCCGCCGTGAAGGTTCGAGTCGATTCAACGCGCTGCCAAGGCCACACGCTGTGCGCGATGACCGCTCCCCGATCATTCGAGCTGAGCGACTTCGACGGTCATTCGTCGCCGGTCAGTGAGACCGTCGCGCCCGACGAGGAGGAGCAGGTGCGCGAAGCAGCGCACTCCTGCCCGGAACGCGCCATCGATATTTCCTGAGAGGACACCGCCATGAGCGTCGACGACGTGGCGACCGACGACACACGCAAGAAACCGAATTTCTCGTTCGACAGAATGACCCCCGAATATCGGGACGAATTCGTCGCGACCACCGAAGCCATGCATGAGCAGTGCCCGATCGCCTGGACCGACACCCACGACGGGCACTGGGTCGCGGCGGGCAACCGTGAGGTGTTCGAACTCGCGCGCTGCCCACACATCTCCAACGACCACGACACGGCCGGGGTCCGGCGCAGCTACAAGGGCATCTCCATCCCGAAAGCCCCACGGGCGAGCGGTGTTCGGGGCGGCATTCTGGAAATGGACGAGCCCGAGCATCGCGAGGTTCGCGCGGCGCTCAATCCCTACCTCTCCCCCGCCGCCGTGGCCCGCTGGATCCCGTTCATCGACGAGATCGTGCGCGCCGCGATCGACGAGAAGATCGAATCGGGGCGGATCGATTTCGTCGACGAACTGGCCAATATCGTGCCCGCGGTGCTGACCCTGGGCATGCTGGGTATCCCGCTCGCCAAATGGACGATCTACAACGAGCCCGCACACGCGTCGGTGTACACACCGCCGGATTCGCCGGAGTATCCGCGGGTCGCGGAAATGCATCGGACGATGGGCATCGATCTGCTGCAGAATCTGTTCGAGATCAGGGAGAACCCTCGGCCCC
>NZ_JBHWZY010000390.1:0-6296 GCF_042727815.1 Nocardia sp. NPDC060220 | reverse complement strand
GGTACCGGAGTACGACTGGCGGACGAACGACGACTTCGTCGGCTTTCTCAAGCCGATCGACGTCGAGGCGCTCATTCCCTGATGCAGGCACCGAATCCGAGAACTCAGAGTGAGCTCCTCCCGGTGCTTGCTTTCACACCCACCCGGTGTTGTCGCCGGGAAGTCAGAACTAGAGGTTGCAATGAAGCTCCTGGCACATGATGTCGACAGCCACGAAATGATTCCCGGTCACCTGCTCGGGGATGTTTTCGGCCAGCCGGGTCGAATTATGGGAAATCTCTTCGATGTCGCGGACCGGCTCCGTCCCGACCCGAGTCCGACCAATATGCACCAGCCGAACGTGGCCGGGGACACGGTGCCGATCGACTCGAAGGCGGTGTGGGAGATCAAGGGGCCGACGGCTCCGAGCGCGATCGACCTCGGGCGCCGGGTAGAGGTCCTCGACGTCATGGGGGTCGATCGTCAGCTGGTCTTCCCGACCACGGCGATCGGCGCGATGATGGTCGGCGGCATGGACGACCTCGGCTTCGAACTGCGCTGGGGTGGTGACGAATCTGTGTTCGAGGGGATGTCGAGGCCGGACTTCGCCAAGAGCTTCCTGCGCGCGTACAACGATTGGGTCATCGACAACGCGGTCCTGGCCGATGGTCGAATCCGGCTCGTCGGGATCGTCCCGACCAGCCCGGATGTCAGCGAGATGATCGACACGGCGAAGCGGCTGGTCGACGCCGGTGTTCGCGCGGTGTACCTGCAGGCCGACGAGCCGCCGGGCGGGGTCTCGCCGGCGCATTCGGCACTCGACCCGCTGTGGGGGCTTTTCGAGGCCGCGAATGTCGCGGTCACGCTGCACATCGGTACCGAGTTCGCCTTCCTCGATCCGCGGTGGACCGTCGCCGAGACCTTCCAGGATCTGTTCCAGTCGCCGGAAATCCCGAACGCCAATATTCAGCTCTTCTCGACCGTGCACACGGCAATCGACAATTATCTGTCGGCGTTGGTGCTCGGGGGAGTGTTCGAGCGATTCCCGCGGCTGCGAGTCGGCCTCCTGGAGGTCGGTGCCTATTGGGTCGGGCCGGCCGCTCGGCGAATGGATATGTACATCGGGGTATTCCCCGGTGCGGCCGCTGCGAAATTCCCGCTGAAGCCGTCGGAATACATCGCCCGAAACGTGCGGGTGTCACCGTTCAATTTCGAGCCCGTCGACCGCTACTTCCAGGATGATCCGAATCTGGCCGACGTGTACTGCTATTCGACCGACTATCCGCACGTCGAGGGCACGAAGGACTCGATGAGCAAGATGCTCGCGAAGGTCGAACCGCTCGGCGAGGAAATCACCACGAAGTTCTTCCGCTCGAATGCCGAGTGGCTCTTGCCGTAATCGACGCCCGACGAGGCCACCGTCCGGTACTTCGGTCCTGGGCAGTGGCTCGTCGGTGCGGCCCTGTCAGCCACCTGACGAATGTCCGCGCACCGAACAGAAAGTTCTCCATGCCGCACACCGCTGCAACCCGCTACCTCACTGCCCTTGCCGAGCAAGGCATCGAGTGGTTCTTCGTCAACGCGGGGACCGACTTCGCGCCGATCGTCGAGGCCTACGCCGACAACAAGCAGGAGGGTGGCCCGACACTGCCGATCCCCGTCCTGTGTGCCCACGAGAACCTCGCCGGGGGCATGGCGCACGGCGCCGCGCTGGTGACGGGACGGCCGCAGGCGCTGATGCTGCACGTCAATGTCGGCACGGGTAACGCTGTCTGCTCGGTCGCCAACGCCGCGCGTGACCGGGTCCCGTTGCTCGTCACCGCCGGTCGCTCGCCGATCCTCGAGTTCGGCGCCACCGGTGCGCGTGACCTGCCGATCCACTGGTCGCAGGAGATGTTCGACCAGGCGAGCATGGTGCGCGAGTTCGTCAAATGGGACTACGAGTTGCGTGATCCGCGTCAGGTCGAGGCCGTCGTCGACCGCGCACTGAGCGTCGCCACAGCCCACCCGCGTGGCCCTGTGTACCTCTCGCTTCCGCGTGAGGTACTCGCCGAGACGGCCGACGAACCCGTGCGGGCACAGCCGCGCACGCCGGTTCCGACCGCATTGCAGCCCGACCCCGCCGCGATCGACGCGCTCGCCGACCGGCTCGCCGCGGCCGAGTTCCCCGTCATCGTGGCCGCCGCGGCAGGCGCCGAGACCGAGTCCGTCGGCCTGCTCGCCGAGTGCTGCACCCGGTTCGCGCTCGGGGTCGCCGACCCGTGGGCTCGCTACCTGAACATTCCTTCCGATCATCCACACCGCGTCGGCTCCGACGTGGCGGCCGTCCTCGAACGAGCCGACGTCGTGGTGTTCGTCGAGTGCGATGTCCCGTGGATCCAGGCGCGCACCGCGCCGTCGGCGGACTGCTTCGTCGCCCAGGTGGGCGTCGACCCGCTGTTCACCACCTACCCGATGCGATCGCACCGCTCGGACCTCAACATCAGCGCCACGCCGACCGCGTTCCTCACCCGGTTGATCGAGGCACTCGAGGTGCGCGCCGACCGCATCGATCAGGGTCGGGCCGAGCAAATTCGTGCGCTGGCCGCGGCCGGCCGGGCCGCCGTCGGCGAACTGCGCGACACCGAGCTCGCCCGTGGCGACGAGGACGTGATCACCACGGCGGCGATCTCCGCCGTTCTGGGCGACCTGCTCGACGACGACGACATCGTGTTCAACGAGTACGTGTCCTACCCCGACCTGCTCGGCCGCACCAAGCCCGGCACGTACTACTTCCTGCCCGCGTCGGGAGGTCTCGGATGGGGCTTGCCCGCGGCGCTCGGCGCCAAGTACGCCGCGCGGGACCGCACCGTCGTCGCCACCCTCGGCGACGGCGCCTACATGTTCGCCAACCCTGCGGCGTGCCACCACGCGGCCGCCAAACACGACCTGCCGGTGCTGACCATCGTGGCCAACAACAGCAACTGGACCGCGGTCGACATGGCGACGTACCTCGTCTACCCGGACGGCACGGCGGCCTCCACCGGCGAGGACCGCTTCTCCAACCTCGCCCCCTCGCCGGACCTGGCGGCCTACTGCGTCGCCTCGGGCGGCCATGGCGCGACGGTCCACCACCGCAGCGAGCTCGAGGGCGCGATCAAGGAGGCGCTGCGCGTAGTGCGTGACGAGGGACGTCAGGCGCTGCTCGACATCCGCTGCAAATGACCCGTCGTCACCACTGCTGATCGTTTCACCTGATGGAGATCTGATGCGATACAACCACGCCGAGCTTTTCGCCGGCGTCGCCGCGGCGAAACCCGAGCACGACTGCATCGTGTTCCGGGACCGGCGGCTGACCTACCGCGACGTGTCGGCGCGAGTCAACCGGCTGGCGAATCTCCTGCTGTCGCAGGGGATCACGATCTACCAGCCGCGCTCCGACCTGCATCCGTGGGAGTCGGGCCAGGACCATGTCGCGCTGTATCTGTACAACGGCAACGAGTACCTGGAGGGGATGCTGGGCGCCGCGGCCGCCCGGGCGGCGTCGTTGAACGTCAACTACCGATACGTCGAAGCCGAACTCGCCTACCTGCTCGACGACTCCGCGCCGCGCGCGATCATCTACCACGCCCGCTTCGCTCCGACGCTGGCGGCGGTCCTCGACTCGCTGCGTGCGAAGCCGACGCTGCTGCTCCAGGTGGCGGACGAATCCGGCAACCCGCTGCTCCCCGGCGCTCTCGACTACGAGCAGGCCCTCGCGGCCTCCTCCGCCGATGCTCCCGAGACGGCACCGGACCCCGACGACCTCTACATGGTCTACACGGGTGGCACCACCGGGATGCCGAAGGGCACGCTGTGGGCTCAGGCGGAGATCCTGGAGAGCGCCCTGGCGGCTTTTCTGCCGGCAGGCATCTTCGACGTCGCGTCGCTCACCGAGGGCATCGCTCTGGCCGTGTCCGGTGATCGGCGAGTCGTGCTGCCGCTGCCTCCACTCATGCATGCCGCAGCCCAGTGGCTCGCCCTGGCCGGTGTATTGACCGGCGGCACCGTCGTATTCCCCGATGTCGTGGACCGGCTCGACGCCGCCTCGGTCTGGGAGGTGATCGACCGCGAGGGCGTGCAGCTGATGAACCTCGTCGGCAACTCGTTCGCGACGCCGCTGTGCGATGAGTTCGAGCGGGGCGGCTACCACGGGCGTTCCCTGCAGCTGATCGGTACCGGCGGCGCCGTCGCGAGCGCATCGGTCAAGGACCGCATCCTGGCACTGCTTCCACACATCGCCATCGCCGACGTCGCCGGTTCCTCGGAGACCGGCTCACAGTTGTCGAACCTGAGTACCAGTGCTGCACCGGCTACTTCCGGTGTCTTCACCGCGGCGCGGGGTACCTGCGTAGTGGACGACGACGGTCGCCGGATCCTCGAACCGGGCGATACCGAAACCGGATGGCTGGGCCGGCACAGCACCATACCGTTCGGGTACCTCGGCGACCGCGCCAAGACCGAGCGCACGTTCCCGATCATCGAAGGCCGCCGCGTGGCGTTGCCCGGCGACCGGGCGCGACTGCGGGCCGACGGCAGCATCGAGCTCCTCGGTCGCGACTCGGTGACGATCAACTCCGGCGGCGAGAAGATCTTCGCCGAGGAGGTCGAGGAGGCGTTGATCGCCCATCCCGCCGTTCGCGATGTGATCGTCGTCGGTAGGCCGAGCGAGCGATGGGGCAGCGAGATCGTCGCGGTCGTACAGCTACTACCCGGACACGACCCCACCGACCGAGAGCTGCTGGCCGAGGCCGAGCAACGGCTCGCCCGGTACAAGCTGCCGAAAGCCATCGTCCGCGTGGACGTGGTGGTCCGGAGCCCCGCGGGAAAGGCCGACTACCGATGGGGCCGCGATATCGCCGCCCAGAATTCGCCCGCACAGAAGGAACCGAGCAGATGACCATGACCACAGCACCGATCGTCGACGTGGCGCCCGAGGAATTGCAGCGTCTCCTCGACGCCCAGCGAGCCGCCCAGGCTCTGGATCCGATTCCGGACGCCCCGACCCGGCGTGATCGTATCGACCGTTTCGTCGCGGCCGTTCTCGAGCACGGCGACGAGCTCGCCGCGGCTCTCGACGCCGACTTCGGCGGTCGGCCCCCCACTATTTCGATGGAACTCGACATCCTCGGTGGGTTGGAGACAATCGCCTTCGCCCGGACGCAACTCGAGACTTGGATGGCGCCGACCGAAGTGCCGGCGGCCATGGGCGGTGCGATCCCGGCCTATGTCCAGAATCGTCCCAAGGGAGTGGTCGGAGTCATCGGCCCGTGGAACTTCCCTGTCGCGCTTGTGCTCGTGCCCGCCGTCGAAGCACTCGCCGCGGGGAATCGGGTCATGATCAAGTTCTCCGATATGGCGCCGAGGACCGGCGCTGTCTTCGCTCGCGCGGTGGCCTCGCGGATGAGTCCCGAAGAGGTCGTTGTCGTCAATGGTGGATTGGCCACTGCCACTGCGTTTTCCGACCTGCGGTTCGACCACCTCTTCTTCACCGGCTCACCGAAGGTGGGACGACTGGTCGCGACTGCCGCCGGACGGAATCTGGTTCCGGTGACGCTCGAGCTCGGCGGTAAGAACCCTGCCGTCGTGGCGCCGGACGCCGATGTCGCCGAGGCCGCGAAACGGCTCGCCGCCGCTCGGCACATCAACAACGGCCAGGTGTGTCTGTCGCCCGACTATGCCTTTGTCCCCGAATCGGGGCGGGACACGTTCGTCGAGTCCTATCGGAATGCCGTGCTCGCGCACTTCCCGACCTTCATCGACAACCCTGATGTCGTGTCGATCGTCAACGACGCGAACTACGCGCGGGTCACCGGGCTCGTCGAGGACGCCAAGTCGAAGGGCGCGGTGGAGGTCGTGATCGTGCCGGAGTCGGAGCGGAACCGGGTGCCCGATGCGCAGGTTCGGCGCATCCCGCCCACGCTGCTGCTCGACACCCCGGCCGACGCCGAGATCAACGCCGAGGAGATCTTCGGGCCCGTGCTGGTGGTGCACACCTACCGCGACGTAGACGAAGCCATTTCCTTCGTCGCCGCAGGCGAACATCCACTGTCGTCCTACTGGTACGGCGCCGATACCAGCGACTTCCAGCGGTTCTTGGTGAACACCACGTCAGGTGCGGTGTCGCGCAACGACTTCGGTCTGGCATACGGCAACCACGTCGCGCCCTTCGGCGGGGTCGGGATGAGCGGTTCGGGTGCATACCACGGTATGGCCGGATTCGATACGTTTTCCCACCAGCGTGTGATCGCCCAGAGCGACCTGCCGATCGGCTTGGCCGCCTGTCTCTTATACACATC
>NZ_JBHWZY010000389.1:0-6301 GCF_042727815.1 Nocardia sp. NPDC060220 | reverse complement strand
ACGTCCGATCGCCCGAGGCTGGCTGCTTCTGGTGTTCCCGGCATGCATGCTCAGCTACATGGGCCAGGGCGCGCTGATCCTGTCCGACCCGGCCAACATCACCAGCCCGTTCTTCCTGCTCGTCCCGGGCTGGGGTCGGCTCCCGATGGTGCTGCTGGCCACCGCCGCGACGGTGATCGCCGCTCAGGCCGTGATCACCGGCGCGTTCTCCGTCGCCTCCCAAGCCGCTCAGCTCGGCTACCTGCCGCGACTGCGGATCGTGCACACCTCCGAATCCACCATCGGTCAGATCTATGTCCCGTGGATCAACTGGCTGCTCATGGTTTCGGTGCTGACCTTGGTCTTCGCGTTCCGCAGCTCCCACGCCCTCGCCTACGCGTTCGGGATGGCGGTCACGGGCACCATCACCATCACCACGCTGCTGTTCTTCTATGTAGCCCGCGCCCGATGGCGTACCCCGTACTGGCTGCTCGCGTTCGGTGCGGTGCCGCTGCTCGGTATCGATCTGCTGTTCCTCGGGGCGAACCTCACCAAAATCGTGCACGGTGCGTGGTTGCCGTTGCTGATCAGCGTCATCGCGTTCACGGTCATGACCACCTGGGAACGCGGTCGCGATATCGTCACCGCTGCGCGCGAACAGCGTGAAGGCCCACTGCAGGAATTCGTCGACGAACTCGGCGAAGGGCGACCGAGGACCTTCGAGGTTCCCGGCACGGCGATCTTCCTCAATCGGGGCAAGAAAACTACTCCGCTGGCCATGCGCGCCAATGTCGAGAACAACCACGTCCGCCACCAGCACGTCGCGATCGTGAGCATCGCCACCGACCCGGTGCCCCGTGTCCCGTTCGCGGAACGGCTCACCGTCGACCCTCTCGGCCACGGCGACGACGGCATCATTCACGTCACCGCCCGCTACGGCTACGCCGAACGTCCCGATATCCCCGCGGCGTTGCGGCATCTCGATGCCACGGCGACAGAGGGAAGGCTCGACCTCGATCGCGCCTCCTACTTCGTCTCCAAGATCGAACTCCGCCGCGGTGACCAGCCGACCATGGCGACGTGGCGCAAACGACTGTTCATCGCGACCTCCCACATCACCGCCGACGCTGCCGACTACTTCGGCCTGCCCCGCGACCGCACCGTCATCATGGGCTCCCACATCGACGTCTGAATCTCTGATCATCGGCCGCGAGACGGACGCTTCACCGGCTCGAATTCTGGACTGTCGGTGGCGTTAGAATCGAGGGGGGTGCGAGGAGCAGAACGATGAGTACCACCAGTGTGATTGTGATCATCGTCGTCGCGGTCGTTGTCGTTGTCGCGCTCGTGGCCGGCGCCTTGATGTTGATGCGTAAACAGCGTGCACACCAGCGGGCAGAGGCCGAGGATATCCGCGCCCGCGCGACGGAACAGGAGTTCGAGGTCGGTCAGCGAGAGGCGCGGGCCGACGAGATCGCCGCCCGCAGCCGCGCCGCCAAGGCTGAAGCCGAGGCCAAGTCCGCACAGGCCGAGCAGCTTGCCCAGCAGGCACATGTGCATCGCGATGATGCCGCGGATTCGCGAGCCGACCTGGACAAGGAATGGGAGCGCGCGGACAAGGTCGATCCGGACACGAAGTCGGGTCACGCATCCGAGTGATTTGGACCGGTCGGCCCCGCGCCGATCGACCTTCGCCGGCAGCCACATATCGGGATCGGGATCGGTTGTGGTGCTTCACCTTCGGGGACGACGAACCCGCTGCCGGGTTCGAACGCGACGATGCCCTGCACACCGGGGTTCTTGATCGCGGCCTGCCGGTGGGGCCGCCGCCCTGGGAGTAAGTGAACAAGATCCGGTCACCGATCCGGTCGAACAGGGCGTCGAGGCTGTCGGCGATCACGGTGGCGTCGTAGTACTCCTCGTCGATCGGGGCCTGCCCACGCCCGTCATGCGTGGGCGCGGGCAGTGCAGATCAGTTGTGGCTGCGGCCGGACAGGCGGCGCACGGCCTCAGCATCACGGTGGTCGAAGAACAGGGACTCTCCGGTGTCGAGGCCGGCGATCGCGGTCATCTCGGCGTCGGTAAGGGTGAAATCGAGGCTGTCGAAGTTCTCGGCCATGCGTTCGGGGCGCACCGATTTCGGGATCGCGATGACGCCGCGTTCGGTGAGCCAGCGCAGCACCACCTGGCCCACGGACTTGCCGTGCGCGTCGGCGATCGTGGTCAGGGTCGGGTCGGTGAACAGGTTGTTGCGGCCCTCGGCGAACGGCCCCCACGACTGGATCTGCACACCGAGCTCGGCCATCTCGGTCTGGTATTCGGCGCGCTGGAAGAACGGGTGGGTCTCGATCTGATTCACCGCGGGCGTGATCTCGTTGTGCTCGATGAGGTCGACGAGCCGGTCGGGGTAGAAGTTGGCCACCCCGATCGCGCGGATCAGCCCCTGGCGGTACAGGTCGGTCATGGCGCGCCATTCGCCGTAGTAGTCGCCGAAGGGCTGGTGGATCAGATACAGGTCCAGATAGTCCAAGCCCAGGCGATTCAGCGAGTCCTCGAAGGAGCGTTTCGTCGCGTCCTCCGCAGACCCGTCACGCGAGTCCTGGATCCACAGTTTCGTGGTGACGAACAGATCCTCCCGCGCCACGCCGGACGCGGCGATCGCGGCGCCGACGGCTTCTTCGTTGCCGTAGCTGACGGCGGTGTCGAGCAGCCGGTAGCCGGTGGCGATCGCCTCGGTGACAACTTTTTCGGTATCAGCATCGGGGATCTGGAAGACCCCGAAACCCAGGATCGGCATCTCGACACCGTTGTTGAGGGTCACAGTCTGCACAGCAGCACTCCTTTCGATGGAGGAAACAGGGTCGAACAGCGGATCAGCGGGGGCGCGCGGCAACAGTGCGGGTACGCGCATGTTCGGCGGGACGGACGAGCACCACGGAGATCAGCACCACCGCCAGCATCGCCGCCCCACCCAGGTAGGCGGCGCTGACACGCCCCGCCGGCCCGGTCGAACCCGAGCCCGACCGCGAGCAGGCAGGCCGGTGAGGATCGTGTCGGTCATGCACCCATTGCACGCCGACTCGACCATGGCTGGAAGTGACTGCTGTTCCGTGTACTGGCAGTCACTGCTTCCCGACCGACCTGCGGTTTACCGTGGACGTCATGAACAACCAGAGCGAGGTGCGTGAGTTCCTGCGGACCCGGCGAGCCCGCATCACCCCTGCTCGAGCCGGCCTACCCACCAGCACCGGGCATCGCCGCGTGCCCGGGCTGCGCCGGGAAGAAGTCGCCCTGTTGGCCGGGATCAGCGTCGACTACTACGCGCGCATGGAACGCGGCAACCTCACCGGTGTCTCCGACGAGATCGTCCACGCCCTTGCCCGGGCGCTGCAACTCGACGACGCCGAAACCCAGCACCTCCAAGACCTCACCCGCGCTGCCAAACCGGCCCCTGCCGCCACCCGACGACCCAAACGCACCTCCGACCAAACCGTGCGTCCGACCCTGCAACGGTTCCTCGACGCCATCACCGGCACGCCCACCTGGGTCCGCAACCGGCGCATGGACTACATCGCCGGCAACGCCCTTGCTCGCGAATTGCTGTCCCCGCTGCTGACCGACCCCTCCAACGAAGCCAACAATGCCCGCTTCGTCTTCCTCAACCCCGCCGCCCGCCTGTACTACCCGGAATGGGAACGCGGCGCCGACGACATCGTGGCCACCCTGCGCACTTACGCCACGCAGAACCCCCTCGACAAAGGACTCACCGACCTCATCGGCGAACTCGTCACCCGCAGCGACGCCTTCCGCCACCGCTGGTCGGCCCACAACGTCCGCTTCCACCGCACCGGCATCAAACGAATCCATCACCCCGACGTCGGCGACCTCGAATTCGCCTACGAAGCAATGGAACTGCCCGACACCCCGGGCTGGACCATGTTCGGATTCACCACCGAACCCGGCTCCCCCAGCGAAGAACGCGTGAAACTGCTCGGCAGCCTCGCCGCCACCAACACGAGCCAGGATTCGACGTAGTCCCCGAAGTGGTCGGCTGGTCGACCACGAGCGGCCGTCACCAGATCGCATCGAGACCGGCCTGTTCGACGGCGACCAGAGGGTCGCCGGTGTCGACGTCGGCCCGGAACAGCGGCACCCGGGTCAGCCCGCTCGCCAGATCGAGCCAATCGCGAGCTTGTTGGTGGGTTGCGCGCTGTCTGCAGTGGTCGGCAGGCGAGCGGCTGACGTGGATTGATCGGGCCCGGAGCAGTCGACAGGACGACGGCTGATCAGGGTTTGGCGCCGAGGACAAGGTCACCTCTGTCGACTCTGGACCTCAGTGCAGTGACGGCACATACCGATGGGTACAGACTTTGCTTGCCGCCGCTGCGCAGCGACCTACATCACATGATTGCTCGATTGTGGTCCCAGTCACCGGTATCCGTGGTGCGTGGTCGATCAGATAGGACTTGTAGAAAATGCTTGCAATGAAGCAGCACATGCGCCGGTCCGCCGTGGCCCCGGCGCTCATCGTGGGGGTTGCCGTCGGGCACGCACTCGGAGCGACATCTGCCGGCGCGGAGCCCGGCGTGACCTCGGACTCGCAGTCGCTCGCCGACGCGATCGCCGATGGACTGAAGCCACACCCTGATCTGAAGGGCGACACCGTTCCCGGCGTCGACTACACCGCGGTGGCATCGCGCTACGACGAAGTCACCAACCCCTCCCTCAGCGCCGTCGATCCCATCGGCCACCCGGCCCTGAACTGCACGTTCAACCCGTGGTTGATCGGTGAGGGCGAAACACTGTGAGCCCCCGATGACCAGCCACACCGAACTCGGGTCGCCCGCGCAACTCTCGCCGGCGACCGACCGGATCGCGCACAAGATCCTCGAAACCATCCCGCGTCGCAGCCGACGAGGAAACGTTCTGCGCGAGGAGATCAGCGCCATCGTTGCCGACTGTCTGGTACTGGTATCCGACACAGCCCGGACACACCGCGGCCTCGGGACGCCGCGTCTTCGTCCGGTTGTTGCGCGGTGGGCGAGCATCGGCGTCCCGATCGACACTGTGCAGCACCATGTTCACGCAGGGTTCCGGCTACACATGGACGATCTCGAAGCCCGCTGCGCGCCCTTCGACGAAGTGCGCCGACTGATGGATGCGTTGAGCTCGGTGACCGCCACGATATCGACGATCTATCTGGAGGTCGCACCGCCCAGCGGCGATCGCGGTGGGTATGTGGCGCGCACTCTGCTCAGGGGTCGGCATACGACGAGAGCTACCCGTGAGCACGGGGCGCCACCCGATGAGCGGTACACCGTGCTCGCGGTGGCCGCGGATCGGTCCGCGCGCGACGCGGTATCACCGCGCGACTTCCGGGCGATGCTGTCGACAAGCTTCGGGCAGCCAGTGCCGGGTTTGGAGTCCCGGTTCGGCGCGACGATTCTGGTGCCGGAATCATTTCCCACCGCGAAGATCCGCGGCACGGTCGGACTGACTGCACTCACCGTGGTGGGGATCGCCGCCGACCGAGATCGGATTCCCTCGGCCGCCGAGGAGGCGCACGAACTCTTGGATGTGGCGACAAGACTCCATCGCCCGCCGGGCATGTACGAGATCGGAGACCTCGCTGTCGAGTACCAACTGACTCGGCCAGGGCCTGGGCGGGATCGTCTCGCATCGTTTCTCGATCCGGTTGCCGAGTTTCCGGACCTGATCAGCACGCTGCGCGCACATCTCAACAACGGGCTCAATCGCCGACTCACGTCACGCGAAACCCATATTCATATGAACACCGTCGATTACAGACTCCGACGTATCTACGACCTCGTGGGGCTCAACGCCCACGATCCAAAACTCATTTGGTTGCTTCAGTCCGCGCTTGTCGTGCGCGACTACCAGTCGATGGAGCAGTCCGACACGGTCGTCCGGTAACCGGCGATCTGCCTGACAGACCCAGGGCGGCGCTTGCAAACCTCGGCCCCGGCTGCGGACGGGCGGCGACCCGCACACACCGTGTCGGCGCTGCTGTTATGGGCGCGGTTCGCAAGCAGCGAGGTTACTGCTGTCAGAAGGGATCAGAACAAATGACGGTTCCGCAGGGACACAGCGTTTAGATTTGGAGGAATACGACGAAGGTGCCCGAACACAGACGGAAAGGTGCTTGGGAGGACAGGCCGATATCCACGACAGGAAGGGAAAAAGATGGGAAGCGACGACCCGAGTGTCAAGGAACTTGCTGTCAACGAAAGCTGGGCGCTACTCCGTACCGAGGAAATAGGCCGCCTCGCCGTGTGGGTGGATGACCATCCGGATATCTTCC
>NZ_JBHWZY010000388.1:0-6306 GCF_042727815.1 Nocardia sp. NPDC060220 | reverse complement strand
GATGTGTATAAGAGACAGGACCAGAGGGTGCGACGAAGGAGTGCCCGCCGGGAGGGAAGATCGAGGCCCACCGGGCCGAGAAACCCGCGGCCCCGGCCGCCAAATATACGGAGCAAGCAGACGTGACCAGGTTGGACAGCATCGAGCGCGCGGTCGCCGATATCGCGGCCGGCAAGGCTGTTGTCGTCATCGACGACGAGGACCGGGAGAACGAAGGCGATCTCATCTTCGCGGCCGAGAAGGCCACCCCGGAGCTGGTCGCGTTCATGATCCGCTACACCTCCGGCTACATCTGCGTGCCGTTGACCGCCGATGACTGCGACCGGCTCGGCCTGCCGCCGGCGTACGCGATGAACCAGGACAAGCACGGCACCGCCTACACCGTCTCGGTGGATGCGCGCGAGGGCATCACCACCGGCATCTCCGGCGCCGACCGGGCCGTCACCATGCGCCTGCTGGCCAGCGCGCAGGCCAAGGCCGACGAGTTCACCCGCCCCGGCCATGTGGTGCCGCTGCGCGCCAAGGACGGCGGCGTGCTGCGCAGGCCCGGCCACACCGAGGCCGCGGTCGATCTGGCCCGGATGGCCGGGTTGCGTCCCGCGGGCGTGATCTGCGAGATCGTCAGCCAGAAGGACGACGGGCACATGGCCCGTACCGACGAGCTGCGCGTATTCGCTGACGAGCACAACCTGGCGATGATCTCGATCGCCGACATGATCGCGTGGCGGCGCAAGCACGAGAAGCATGTCGTGCGGGTGGCCGAGGCCCGTATTCCGACCGCCCACGGCGATTTCAAGGCCGTGGGCTACCAGAGCATCTTCGACGATGCCGAACACGTCGCGCTGGTGCGCGGCGACATCGGTGACGGCGAGGACGTACTGGTGCGGGTGCACTCGGAATGCCTGACCGGTGACGTCTTCGGCTCGCTGCGCTGCGATTGCGGCCCGCAGCTCGACGCGGCACTGGAGATGGTCGATCAGGAGGGGCGCGGCGTCGTCCTCTACATGCGCGGGCACGAGGGCCGTGGCATCGGCCTGATGCACAAGCTGCAGGCCTACCAGTTGCAGGACACCGGTCGCGACACCGTCGACGCCAACCTCGATCTCGGTCTGCCCGCCGACGCCCGTGACTACGGCACCGGCGCGCAGATCCTGGTCGATCTCGGCATCCGCTCGATGCGCCTGCTCACCAACAATCCGGCCAAGCGGGTCGGCCTCGACGGCTACGGTCTCGCGATCACCGAGCGCGTCCCGATGCCGTTGCGCGCCAATGCCGAGAACCTGCACTACCTGCGCACCAAGCGGGATCGGATGGGCCACGACCTGGTCGGCCTCGACGATCTCGACCTCGGCGAAACCGCGCAGTGATCATTTCGTACGAAAGGCGGCAACGATGAGCGGTACAGGTGTCCCGAGCTTCGCGCTGGCGCAGGCCAAAGACGTCAAACTCGGCATCGTCGCCTCGCGGTGGCACACCGAGATCTGCGACACCCTCGTGGCGAATGCCGAACGGGTGGCCAAGGAAGCCGGCGTCGAACATGTGACCGTGGTGCGCTGCGCCGGTGCGATGGAGCTGCCGGTCGTCGCGCAGGAGCTGGCGCGCACGCACGACGCCGTGGTGGCTCTGGGCGTCGTGATCCGTGGTGGCACACCGCATTTCGAGTACGTGTGCGATGCGGTGACGGCCGGACTGACCCGGGTGTCGCTCGATGCGGCCACCCCCGTCACCAACGGTGTGCTCACGACGAACGACGAGGAGCAGGCGCGCGATCGGGCCGGGCTGCCCGGTTCGGCGGAGGACAAGGGCGAACAGGCCTGCGCCGCCGCTCTCGACGCCGCGCTCACCTTGCGCGCACTGCGATCGGTGTGACCGTGCCGGTGGTGCGGACCTGGCGTCGTAGCGCTCCTCAGCCCGACGCGGGCTGGGAGTTCCAGGTGCGTCCGCGCCGGGCGACCCGCACCGCCATCGTGGTCGCGATCGTCATCCTCGTCGCGTTCACCGCGGGTGGGCTGCTGCTGCGCACCGGGTCGACCGGGGTGAACTTCCGGGTCGCCGATCAGGTCGCGATGATCCTGATCGGAGTGGTCGGGGCGGGCGCGGTACTGATGCTCACCCGTCCGCGAGTGCGCGCGGGCAGCCAGGGTGTCGGGGTGCGCAATATCCTGGGCGAGCAGGTGTACCCGTGGAGCTACATCCGTGGCGCGTCCTTCCCGGACCGCAAGGCATGGGCCCGCCTCGAACTGGCCGACGACGATTACGTCCCGATGCTGGCGATCCGTTCCAACGACAAGACCCACGCCGCCGACGCCATCGAGCGCGTCCGCGAACTCGGCGCCCGCTACGCCCCGCGGGACTGACTTCGCTGAGCGGTCGGCACCTGGAGCCGACTGATTGCCGGCAACGCTGCTGTCTGTGCGCCACCGAGTAGTGACGCACAGACCAGCGCATCAGCGGGTATCGCCGAGGACCGCTCCCTCGCGGCGCGGATCCGCACCGCCGATCCAGCCGTCCTTGCCGTTGTGCTGCAGGGCGCTGAGCCCGCTGGACTGCGGTGCCACCGATACCTGATGGCCCATTGCCCGCAGCTTCTCGACCAGGGGATCGTGGTCGCCGTTGTCGGTCGCATTGATATCCGGGTGCTCACCGCCGACGCCGGTGACCGGCGTATTGCCCGCGCCGAACGACACCCCGGAGACCGCCTGTTGCGGGTCGAGACCCCAATCCAGCGCATTGACCAGCGTTTTCACGACGAACTGGATGATCACCGAACCGCCGGGTGACCCCGTGACGAGCTTCAGTTCGCCACGGTCGCCCCGATCGTCACGATCGAACACCAGGGTCGGGGCCATCGAACTGCGCGGGCGCTTGTTGGGCTGGAGCCGGTTGGCCACGGGTGTCCCGTCGGGGTCGACCGGGTCGGCGGCGAAGTCGGTGAGCTGATTGTTGAGCACGAACCCGTCGACGAGATGGAAAGACCCGAACGCCGATTCGACCGTCGTGGTCATGGCGGCGGCGTTGCCGTACTTGTCGATGACGGAGATGTGGCTGGTGCCGTGTTCGGGCGGCTGTGGACCGTTGCCGAGGGGGACCGGCCCGAGGTTGCCGGGCTTGGCGGTACCCATGCTGCGCTGCGGGTCGATCAGCGTCGACCTCTCCTTGAGGTACTGCGGGTGCACGAGCGAGAGCGCCGAATTACCCGGCAGCGGAACGAAATCCGGGTCGGCGACGTACTTGTTGCGATCGGCGTAGGCCAGTCGCTCCGCTTCGGAGATCAGGTGCACGGCTTGCGCGTCGGGCCGCCCGCCGTTGGCGTCGAGCTCCTGTGGCCGCAGCGCGGGGAGATCGAAATTGGCGAGAATGCCCAGCGTCGCCGCGACGGTGCTGCCGCCCGAGGAAGGCGCGGGCATGCCGCACAGTTCGTACTTGCGGTACCCGGTGCACAGCGCCGTGCGCTTCTTTGCCTCGTAATTCGCCAGGTCGGTGGTGGTCAGCGCGCTGGGGGTACGGCCGCCCGCCGTGCTGCCCGCCGCCTCGACGATGTCCTGGGCGATGGCGCCGCTGTAGAAGGCCTTCGCGCCGTCGGTCGCGATCGCCGAGAGCGTTTTCGCCAGCGCCGGATTGGTGAGGAGGGTGCCCGACTTCTTGGGCGAGCCATCGGCTTCGAGGAAGTAGCCACGCGCGGCCTCGTCGGCGGCCAGGTCTTTCGCGGATTCGGCGATCTGGCCTGCCAGCCGCGGGCTGATCTCGAAACCGTTGTCGGACAAGCTGATCGCGGGATCGAACAGTTCCTTCCAGGCGCTCATCCCGTGTTCGGAATGGGCGAGTTCGAGCATCCGCAGCACTCCGGGCACGCCGATGGAGCGACCGCTGGCCCGGGTATTCGGTGCGGGTTCGGTGCGGTCGGTGTCGCTGACCCAGCGCAGATAATTCTCGGTCGCCGCGGCAGGAGCGGTCTCGCGGCCGTCGTAGGTGTCGACCGTGCGCGACTTCGCGTCGTAGTGCACCAGGAAGGCGCCGCCGCCGATGCCGGAAGCCTGTGGCTCGACCAGACCGAGTACTGCCTGTGCGGTGACCAGGGCGTCGGCCGCGGTGCCACCCGCCCGCAGTACCCGGCACGCGGCCTCGGTGGCGATCGGGTTGGCGGTCGACACCGCGTAGGTGCTGGTGCGCACCGCGGTCATATCCGAGCGATAGCCCGACGCGATCTCAGGGTTGGTGCTGAGATTCTGCGAGGTCGGCGCCCCGGTGCCGGTGGCGGGCGCCGCGGACACAGGAGTGCCGTTGGGCGTGCTCGTGCATTCCGCGGCCGATTTCTCGTCTGTCGAACATCCGGCCAGTACCCCCACCGCGAGCACTGCGGCCGTCGTGGCCCCGATCCACGTCCGTCGCCTTGGCGTCATCCAGCCAGGGTAACCCGGCGGTACGACGCGATTCGATCTTTTTCCGCCGGGGGCTTGCCGTGTGCCCCTGTGCAGCCGCGACGACCGGATGGCCGGCACACGAATCCTGGGTTACCCGGCCGATTTCCGCCGGGCGCACTGTCTTCGTCTGGCTACCCTGGCTGCCATGGACATCGACGCGGTGCTGTTCGACTTCTCCGGCACGGTCTTCCGCCTGGAGGACGACCGGACCTGGGCTCACGAACTGGTCGGGGACGACGGGACGCCGTTCGACGTGGCGGCGAAAGCCGAAGTGATGCGCCGGATGACCGCGCCGGTCGAACAGTTCATGACCTTCGACGCGGTGGGCCAACACGCCTGGGACAACCGCGATCTCGACCCCGCCCTGCACCGGTATGCCTACCTGGAGGTGCTGCGCGGCTCCGATGTTCCCGAGGCCCAGGCGATCCGGCTCTACGAACGCCTCACCGACCCGCTCGCCTGGACCCCCTATCCCGACACGGGCACCGTCCTGGAATCGCTTGCTGCTCAGGGAATCCCGATCGGCATCGTCAGCAATATCGCCTACGACATCCGGCCCGCCTTCGCGAAACACGGCTGGACCGACCTCATCGGCTCGATGACGCTGTCCTTCGAGATAGGCGCCATCAAACCGAACCCGCAGATCTTCCGCGACGCCACCGACCGCCTCGGCGTCACCCCCGACCGCGTCCTCATGATCGGCGACAGCGCCGAGGCAGACGGCGGCGCCACCACCCTCGGCGCCCGCTTCGCCCTCGTCGACCCGCTACCCACCCCCGACCGCCCGCGCGCGCTCATCGACGCCCTCGCCGAACACGGCATCCGAACCGCCGACTAACCGCCTGTGGCCGGATCGCCGGCAGACAGTCCCGCCCGACGGCCGACGGATGCGCGCAGTCGGGCGACCCCGCCGAGGCGCAGGTCAGCGTTGGCGGGTGAACCAGGTCCGGGCAGAAGGCCGAAGGAGCATCGACGCGACCGCGCCATTGGCGACGACGCCGACCACACCCGGCGGCAGCCCGGTGAGAATGCCCGTCGACGACACCAGGCACGCCAGCACCGCGACCCCGATCGCCGCCTTGCGCACCAGGTCACCGCCCTGCCGGAACAACAGCACCAGCGGAACCAGCGCGAAGGACGGCAGATACCCGGCGAGCAGCGCGCCGAGCGAGCCGCCCAGCGCCACCGTGATCGCGATCAGCACGACACCGACGGCGGTGGCGACCGCGGCGATCAGGCGCGCTCCGCGCACCGTCCCCGGCATGACTCCGTGCGGGGACACCTCGTCGTCGTACAGGTCGTCACCGGTTTGCGGCAGGGCGGCGGCATTGCTCATCGGACGTCCTTTCGGGCACATAATCCGAGCACTCACGCTACACAGGCAGGCGCACAGCTCACCCCAGCGACCTCGCTCGTCCGTAGGGCTGCTGCGCCAGTTGACACCTCGGCGGTGCGGACCTGTCGGGGCCCCTCGCTAGGCTGGATGGGTGGCAGATCCCGCGACGTACCGGCCCGCGCCGGGCACGATTCCCGTCGAACCCGGTGTGTACAAGTTCCGGGACGTGCACGGGCGGGTCATCTATGTGGGTAAGGCGAAGAGTCTGCGCAGTCGGCTGAACTCCTACTTCGCCGATGTGTACTCGTTGCATCCGCGCACCAAGCAGATGGTCACCACGGCGGCCGCTGTCGAGTGGACGGTGGTGTCCACCGAGGTGGAGGCGCTGCAGCTCGAGTACAACTGGATCAAGGAATTCGATCCGCGATTCAACGTCCGATACCGCGACGACAAGACCTATCCGGTGCTCGCGGTGACCCTCAACGAGGAGTATCCGCGACTGTTCGTCTACCGGGGCGCGCGCAAGAAGGGCGTGCGCTACTTCGGTCC
>NZ_JBHWZY010000387.1:0-6325 GCF_042727815.1 Nocardia sp. NPDC060220 | reverse complement strand
AACCACAGCAGACCGGCGCCGAGCAGCACGAACGGCAGGTTGTGCGGACGCATCGCATCGATGTTGAAACCGATGCGCGGTCCAAGGACCAGCGCCAAGGCGAGGGCGGAAGCGCCGGAGGCGATCTCGACCACCAGCCCGCCCGCGTAGTCGAGCGCGCCGAAGTTCAGCAGCCAGCCGTCCGGTCCCCACACCCAGTGCGCGATCGGCGCGTACACCGCCAGCGTCCACAGCGGAACGAACACCATCCAGCCCGCGAACTTGGCACGGTCGGCGATGGCGCCGGAGACCAGGGCGGCGGTCAGGATCGCGAACGTCAGCTGGAAGGTGACGAACAGCAGTTCCGGAATGGTGCCGCGGACGGAGTCGGGATTGATCCCGGCCAGCCCGAGATGCTCGAGATCGCCGATCAGGCCACCACCCGCGTCGTCGCCGAACGCGAGGCTGTAGCCGGCGACCAGCCAGACCACGGTGACCAGCGGGATCGCGATGAAGCTCATCATCAGCATGTTCAGCACGCCGGTCGAGCGCACCATCCCGCCGTAGAACACGGCCAGTGCGGGCGTCATCAACAGCACCATGGCGGTGGCCGCGAGTAGCCAAGCAGTGGCCGCCGGGTCGATCGTTGCGGGCACGGTAACTCCTTTCACGCGTGGATGCGTTGCGAGAAAGTTACCGAACACTCACCACGGATGGCGGCGCTAGCCCCGGTTTTCCTTGGCCAGCGCCCGCACGCCGCGCTTGCCGGGAACGGGCAGGTCATCGCCGTCGGCGAGCCACTCGGCAGTGGTGAGCCAGCGGCGCTGGGCATGCGCGTCGGCCACGTCGAAGAACAGGCGGCGGCCGCGATCGTCGCGCGCGTCGCGGGCGAGCACCGCCCAGCTCGGCGGCTTGCCCCGGTCGGCGGTGTGTTCCACGACGAAGCCCGCGACCAGCTTGCCGATCATGTTGACCGGCTTCTGCGAGACCCGGTTGCCGTACTTGGTGGTGTGCCAGCGCCGCGCCGGGCACAGTGAACCGGGGCTCGCGTTCGAGGCGATCCAGCCCGCACGCTGTGCCCGTTCGATCAGCCACAGATGTTTGACCGCCGACGGCGCGATCTCACCCACCCGTTCGGCGATGAGCGTGCAGACCTCGGCATCGGCGAGGATATCGCGCCTGGTGGGGCCGATATCGTGGTCGGTCCAGTGCGCCGCGGCGAGGCGGGCCAGCACGCGCCCGAACTCGTCGATGCTGCGCTGGGCGCGACGGCCGAGCCGCTCGATCCGCTCGGCCTCGCGGCGCATCTCGTTCTGCGCGGTGAGCGTGCGAATGGCCGCCATCGTCGGCACCTGCCCGCGTTCGAGCAGTTGCAGGATGGCGTCGGCGGTCGCCGGGTCGGCTGCGGCAGCGACGGGTAACGAGTCGCGTTTGATGTCGAAGTCTTGTGGGCTGATTGCCCGGCTCAGTAGCCCGACTGCGGCGTTGTCGCCGGCGAAGTCGGTGTGGGCGAGCCAGGCGGTTGCGATGTCATCACACGACAGCACGGTGAAACGTTCCTCCGGTCGGTGCGGTGGGGGAGCGATCGGTGCGCGAAGGTTGTGCCCCGGTCGGGATGAGGGACCGGCCGGGGTCACCAACCTGATGAAGGTTTGGCCACCGAAGTTGCCGAGATCCACGGTAGCCAGGCACTTGCGCCGCTGTCACGACCGTTCATTGTTTCGTTACATCCGGTAAGGCGCCGTCAATCGGGGAATTGGTTTGGATTGCCGTGGCAACCAGTATCAACAGACTGTTCGATGGCGGATTCGCCACGTACTCGGCAGTCGATAGCTCAGCCGTTGCGCCTAGCGGCTCGCTTTGCACCTACGCTCCATACCGCGAAATTCAATGTGATTTAGATCACATCATTATCAAGGCTTCGTTACCGCGCGCGGGTACAGTGCCAGCCGCCGATAAACCCTGTCGGACACTCTCGGTAGCCTGTGGGTCGTGGCTCTGTACCGGAAGTATCGACCGGCGACATTCGCAGAAGTAGTGGGTCAGGAGCACGTCACCGACCCGCTGAGTACAGCGCTGGATACCGGACGGATCAGTCACGCGTATCTGTTCTCCGGGCCGCGTGGTTGCGGTAAGACGTCGTCCGCGCGCATCCTCGCGCGGTCGCTGAACTGCGTGGACGGGCCGACGTCGACCCCGTGCGGCACGCGCTCGTCGTGTGTGGCGCTCGGGCCGGGCGGCTCGGGCAACCTCGACGTGATCGAACTCGACGCGGCCAGTCACGGTGGTGTCGACGACACCCGCGAGCTGCGCGATCGCGCCTTCTACGCGCCCGCCGAGTCGCGCTACCGCGTGTTCGTCGTCGACGAGGCGCACATGGTCACCACGGCCGGTTTCAACGCGCTGCTCAAGATCGTCGAGGAACCGCCCGCCCACCTGATCTTCATCTTCGCCACCACCGAGCCGGACAAGGTGCTGCCGACGATTCGCTCACGCACGCACCACTATCCGTTCCGGCTCCTGCCGCCCGCCACCATGCGCGGACTGCTCGGCAAGATCTGCGAGCAGGAGCACGTAGCGGTGGAGGAGGCGGTGTACCCGCTGGTCATCCGGGCCGGTGGTGGTTCGCCGCGCGACAGCCTGAGCGTGCTCGACCAGCTGCTGGCCGGCGCCGGGCCGGACGGTGTCACCTACCCGCGCGCGGTCTCGCTGCTCGGCGTCACCGATGTGGCGCTGATCGACGACGCCATCGACGCGCTGGCTGCCGATGATGGTGCGGCCCTGTTCAACACGGTCGATTCGGTGATGGAAGCGGGCCACGACCCGCGCCGGTTCGCCGTCGACCTGCTCGAACGGCTGCGCGACCTGATCCTGTTGCGCGCGGTCCCCGATGCCGCCGACCGCGGCCTGGTCTCCGGTCCAGGCGACGTCCTGGAAAGAATGCGTGACCAGGCCGAACGTCTGGGCCCCGCCACCCTCACCCGCTACGCCGAACTCCTGCACGAAGGCCTCGGTGAAATGCGCGGCGCCACCGCCCCGCGCCTGCTCCTCGAAGTGATCTGCGCCCGCATGCTCCTGCCGTCGGTGTCCGACGCCGAGTCGGCCACCCTGCAACGGCTGGAACGGCTGGAACGCGGATTCGCGAGCGGATCGGCCCCCGCGCCCGCCCGCCCGGGGCCTGCGGCGGGTGAGTCACCCGCCGAACGCCCGGCCGTCCCGGCCGCCCGTGGCCGCCGAGGTGCGGAACTTCTCGCCGCCGCGCGCGCCGAGAAGGAAGCGGCGACCGGCGGATCGTCGGCATCCGGCGCCGCGAGCCCTGTTGTCGCGGAACAGAAGACCGCGGCCTCGGCTACACCGCCGGCACCCGTGATGTCCGCACCGAGTGTGTCCCCGACAGTGTCTGCGCCCAGTGCGCCGACCGCACCGCAAGCATCGGCTGCACCGCAAGCGCCGACCGCACCACCCGAGCCGACCGCGCCGACGGCGCAGTCCGCACCGACCGCACCACCCGAGCAGGCAGCGCGGACGGCGCAGTCCGCACCGACCGCACCACCCGAGCAGGCAGCGCGGACGGCGCAGTCCTCACCGACAGCGCAGTCCGCACCGACAGCGCAGTCCGCACCGACGGCACAGTCCGCACCGACGGCACAGTCCGCACCGACGGCACAGTCCGCACCGACGGCACAGTCCGCACCGACCGCACCGCCCGAGCAGGCAGCACGGACGGCGCAGTCCGCACCGACAGCGCAGTCCGCACCGACGGCACAGTCCGCGCAGCTCGAGCCCCCCGCGCCCATCGATTCCGGGCACAGTGCCGTTGACATCTCGTCGGAAAGATTCGCTTCCCAGCGGCTCGCGGCAGATTCTCCCGAGGTCGAGGCGACCCGTCTGACCGGCAGCGGCACGCCCGCAGCCGGCATCGACTCGATTCCGGAAGCGGTAGCACCGCAGGTGGATTCGCCGGTTCAGCCGGAACCCGAACTGGGTGAAGCCGAAGCGCCGTCGCGGGTCGAGGCTGCTTCTGCGCAGGTGGAGCCGCAGGTCGGCGCTGCACCCACCGAGGATCTGGTCGGGATCGTCGATGCCGCGTGGCCGGAGATCAAGGGCAGGGTGCGGGAGTTCGGGGCTACCTTGCAGGCGCTCTTGTCGGGGGCGGCGGTGTCGCGGGTCGAGGGCGAGGTGATCGTTTTCGCGCATCCGGCCGCGCCGTTGGCGCAGCGGTTGTCCGATCCGCGCAATATCGAGGCAGTGCGTTCGGCGGTGCGGGCCGTGCTCGGGCGTGAACTGGATGTGCGCTGGGAGACCGGTGCACCCGCGCCGCGACCCGCGCCCGCCGCCAAGGCCGGGCCCGCGCGGGGGCCGGGAAATCCGGAGGGCAAGCCCGCGGGACGCCCCAAGTTCTCGCGGCCGAGCCAGGCGGCGGGCAACCAGTCGCCGAACCGGGCGAACCGGCCGTCCGACGATGACATTCCGCCGCCGGATTTCCCTGACCTCCCCGACGACCCCGGCCCGGACGAGGGGTCCGAGTCCCGGTCCGGTGGCGATTCCGCGCGCAGCGCCGCCGTTCTCGCCCCGCCGACCCCGGAGGAAGAACGGGAGATGCTGGCCGCCGCCGCGGTGCCGGTGGCTCCCGGTGACCGTCAAGACCCGGACGAGGTCGCGCTGGCGTTGCTACGTGAACAGTTCGGAGCAAAGAGTCTGGATGGTTGACAGCCACCGTCCGTACCGCGTTAAGTTAACCGGAGTTCGCACACCACGGTAGTATGAACGGGTGGCCGGTTTCACCGGATGAGCATGGTTCTATGCTCCGCTGGTGTTTGCCGGGATTTGTACGGCGTCGAGACAATTGGTCGTGGCGTTCGTGCGGCCACCGCACCCCAAGGAAGGAAACACTCCGATATGACCACAGAGGCCTACATCTACGAGGCCATCCGCACTCCGCGCGGCCGCGGCAAGAAGAACGGCTCGCTGCACTCGGTCAAGCCGATCGATCTGACTGTTGGTCTGATCCAGGAGCTGCGTGGCCGCTTCCCGAACCTCGACGAGGACCAGATCTCGGACCTCATCCTCGGCGTGGTCACCCCCGTCGGTGACCAGGGCATGGACATCGCCCGCACCGCGGTCACCATCGCCGGCCTGCCCGACACCGTCGGTGGCTTCCAGCTCAACCGCTTCTGTGCTTCCGGCCTCGAGGCCGTGAACCTGGCTGCGCAGAAGGTTCGCTCCGGCTTCGACGACCTCGTCATCGCCGGTGGCGTCGAGTCGATGTCGCGCGTACCGATGGGCTCCGACGGCGGCTCCTGGGCGCTCGACCCGGCCACCAACTACGACGGCTACTTCGTGCCCCAGGGCATCTCGGCCGACCTGATCGCCACCATCGAGGGTTTCACCCGCGATGACGTCGACGCCTACGCGGTGCGCTCGCAGGACCTGGCCGCCGCGGCGACCACCGGCGGCTACTTCGCCAAGTCGATCGTCCCGGTCAAGGACATCAACGGCCTGGTCGTGCTCGACAACGACGAGCACATGCGTCCCGGCACCACCGCCGCCGACCTCGGCAAGCTGAACCCGGCCTTCGCCGGCATCGGTGAGATGGGTGGCTTCGACGCCGTCGCGCTGCAGAAGTTCACCTACATCGAGAAGATCAACCACGTCCACCACGGTGGCAACAGCTCGGGCATCGTCGACGGCGCCGCCCTGCTGCTGATCGGTTCCGAAGAGGCGGGCAAGAACTCGGGTCTGACCCCGCGTGCCCGCGTCGTCGCGACCGCCACCTCCGGTGCGGACTCCACCATCATGCTCACCGGTCCCACCCCGGCCGCCAAGAAGGCGCTGGCCAAGGCCGGTCTGACGATCGAGGACATGGACCTCGTCGAGATCAACGAGGCCTTCGCCTCCGTGGTGCTGAAGTTCCAGAAGGACCTGAACGTCCCGGACGAGAAGCTGAACGTCAACGGTGGCGCGATCGCGATGGGCCACCCGCTGGGTGCCACCGGCGCGATGATCACCGGCACGGTGCTCGACGAGCTGGAGCGTCGCAACGCGCGCTACGGCCTGATCACCCTGTGCATCGGCGGCGGCATGGGCGTCGCCACCATCATCGAGCGCGTCTGAGCTCCGGCCGACTTTCACTTCTCATAGGAGAGAACGAAAAACTATGACTGACAACATCATCGGCTGGGAGAAGGACGCCGACGGCGTGGTCGTCCTCACTATCGACGACCCCAGCCAGGGCGCCAACACCATGAACGACGCGTACCTCGCGTCGATGAACGCCACCGTCGACCGCCTCGAGGCGGAGAAGGACGACATCACCGGTGTCGTCATCACCTCCGGCAAGAAGACC
>NZ_JBHWZY010000386.1:0-6343 GCF_042727815.1 Nocardia sp. NPDC060220 | reverse complement strand
GGTATTCCTCGATGCCCTCGGTGCCGCCCTCGCGACCGAAGCCCGATTCCTTGACGCCGCCGAACGGGGCGGCGGGGTCGGAGATGACGCCGCGGTTCACGCCCACCATGCCGCTCTCCATCGCCTCCGAGATGCGCAGCGCACGGTCGAGATCTCGGGTGAACACGTAGCTGACCAGCCCGTATTCGGTGTCGTTCGCGGCGGCGACGCCCTCCTCGTCGGTGTCGAACGCGACGATCGGGGCGACCGGACCGAACACTTCCTCGCGCAGGATGCGGGCGGACGGCGGGACATCGCCCAGGATCGTGGCGGGGTAATACCACCCTGGACCGCCGGGAACCTTGCCGCCGATCAACGCTCGCGCGCCCACGGCGACAGCATCGTCGACCAGGTCGCTCACGATCTCGCGCTGATCCTCGCTCACCAGTGGGCCGAGGGTGGTCGCGGCGTCGGTGCCGGGGCCCATCACGACGGTGTCGGCCATCGCGGCGACGAACTTCTCGGTGAACTCGGCGACCACACCGCGCTGGACGTAGAACCGGTTGGCGGCGGTGCAGGCTTCGCCGCCGTTGCGCAGCTTCGCCTGCATCGCACCGGCCACGGCGGCGTCGATATCGGCATCGTCGAACACGACGAACGGCGCGTTGCCGCCCAATTCCATGGACGTGCGCAGCAGCCGGTTCGCGGACGCCGCAACGAGCTTCTTACCGACTTCGGTGGAGCCGGTGAAGGTGAGCTTGCGCAGCCGCGGATCGTCGATCAGCGGGCCCGTGACGGCCCCGGAACGCTGGGTGGTGATCACCGACAGCACCCCGTCGGGCAGGCCTGCCTCGCTACAGAGCTCGGCCAGCGCCAGCATGGTCAGCGGCGTCGCCGAGGCGGGCTTGACGATCATCGTGCAGCCCGCCGCCAGCGCGGGCCCGATCTTGCGGGTGCCCATGGCCAGCGGGAAATTCCACGGTGTGATCGCCAGGCACGGACCCACCGGCTGCTTGGCGACCATGATCCGCCCGGTTCCCGACGGCGCGTTCAGATACCGCCCGTGGATCCGCACGGCCTCTTCGCTGTTCCAGCGGAAGAACTCGGCGCCGTAGCGCACCTCGTTGCGGCTCTCCGACAGTGCCTTGCCCATCTCGAGCGTCATCAGCAGCGCGAATTCCTCCGCTCGCGCGGTGAGCTGCTCGAACACCGTCCGCAGGATCTCGCCCCGCTCCCGCGACGGCGTCGCCGCCCACGCCGGTCCCGCCGCGACAGCCGCGTCCAGCGCCCGCATCGCGTCCTCGGGAGTCGCGTCGGCGACCTGCGCGATCACCGTCCCATCGGCCGGATTGTGTACGTCGAAAGTGCCACCCCCGGTGGCGTCGACGGGCCCGGAGCCGATCCACAAACCCTTGGGTACGAATTCGAGTACATCGCGTTCAGACACTGTCCCGCCTCTCCGAGAATGTAGCGCGTCGTCCGGGAGCTCGACTGGCAGCTCTCGGCCCTGCGTCGCGTGCGCGGCAGTGGGAGGCGGTGGGGCCTCGTGCCCGGCACACTCCCAGACCGTACCGGTGGCTTGTCGGGGTCGTCGACACCCGCGCGCCTGCCCGCCGGTAACGCGGTACCCTCGGCTCGTGAGCAGCAGCGACATCACCGCGTCGGCGGCCTGGCAGGCACTGCACAGCAATCACCGCACCGTTGCGCCGATGCACCTGAGGCAGCTGTTCGCCGATGACCCGGCACGCGGTCACGAGCTGACGATGCAGGTGGCGGACCTGCACATCGACTACAGCAAACATCGCGTGACCCGCGAAACCCTGCGCCTGCTCGTCGATCTCGCGCACACGGCGGGTGTGCCGCAACGCCGCGACGCGATGTACGCGGGCCAGCACATCAACACCTCCGAGGATCGCGCGGTCGGCCATATCGCCCTGCGCCTACCGGTCGGCGACCAGCTCTGCATCGACGGCACCGACGCCGATGCAGAAGTGCACGACGTCCTGCGGCGGATGGGCGAATTCGCTGATTCCGTGCGCTCGGGCGTGTGGCGCGGCGCGACCGGCGAACGCATCGAGACCATCGTCAATATCGGCATCGGTGGCTCGGATCTGGGCCCCGACATGGTGTATCGCGCACTGCGCCACTACGTCGACGCGGGCATCGGCGCCCGTTTCGTCTCGAATGTCGACCCGGCCGATCTGGTCGCCAAGCTCACCGGCCTCGATCCGGCCACCACCTTGTTCATTGTCGCGTCCAAGACGTTCTCGACGCTGGAAACCCTCACCAACGCCACCGCCGCGCGCCGCTGGCTGGTCGACGCGCTCGGTGAGGAAGCGGTCGCCAAGCATTTCGTCGCGGTGTCGACGAACGCGGAACGCGTGGCTGCCTTCGGCATCGATACCGCGCACATGTTCGGCTTCTGGGATTGGGTCGGCGGCCGTTACTCGGTGGATTCGGCGATCGGTCTCTCGGTGATGGTGACCATCGGCAAGGAGCAGTTCGCGGAATTCCTCAGCGGAATGCACGCCATAGACAAGCATTTCGCCACCGCGCCGCTGGCGGAGAACGCGCCGGTCCTGCTGGCGATGCTCGGTGTCTGGTACTCGAATTTCTTCGGCGCGGAATCCCGTGTGGTCCTGCCCTATTCGAATGACATGGCCCGATTCCCCGCCTATCTCCAGCAATTGACGATGGAGTCCAACGGCAAGTCGGTCCGCGCCGACGGCACCCCGGTCACCTCGTCGACCGGCGAGATCTTCTGGGGCGAGCCGGGTACCAACGGCCAGCACGCCTTTTACCAGCTCCTCCACCAGGGCACCCGCCTGATCCCCGCCGATTTCCTCGGCTTCGCCAGGTCCACCGACGACCTGCCGACCCGCGACGGCACCGGCAGCATGCAGGACATCCTGATCAGCAACCTGTTCGCGCAGTCGAAGGTGCTGGCGTTCGGCAAGACCGCCGAGGAGATCCGCGCCGAGGGCACCGACCCGGAACTGGTGCCGCACAAGGTGATGCCGGGTAATCGGCCCAGCACCACGATCCTGACGGCGGAGCTCACGCCGTCGGCGCTGGGTCAGCTGATCGCGCTCTACGAGCACCAGGTGTTCGTCGAGGGCATCATCTGGGGTGTCGACAGTTTCGACCAGTGGGGTGTCGAGCTGGGCAAGCAGCAGGCGCTCGCCCTGATGCCGCTGCTGAGCGGACCGGAAAAGCCGGTGTCGGTGGGTGATTCGTCGACCGACGAGCTCATCGAGTGGTATCGGGCGCATCGCCGCTGACCTTGTGCGCGGCACGGGTCGCGGCCTGGATCCGGCCGGTCACGCTGGTAGTGATGATGGTGAGCAGGGTGCCGAGCACCACCAGGTCGAACACGATCTGCACCATCGTGGCGATGCGCGCGGCCTGACCGACGGCGTGCACGTCGCCGAATCCGACGGTGCCGAGGGTGACGAGCGTGTAATACAGTGCGTCGGTGCGAGTTTCGAGCCCGGCGAACTGATCCGGATGAAGCTGCTGCAAGCGGTAGTAGAACAGGGCGAACACCACACCGACGATGCATACGAGCAGCAGCAATCCGTCGACCTGTGCTCCCGCGGCGGTCGGCTCCCGCAGATAGTTGTCGATCCGCCGCCAGACCAGCCAGCCCAGCCCCGCGATCCCGCCGGCGAAGAGGACCACCCCTACCAACCGCCCCGGCCACGCGTCGAGCTCGAACATCCAGCCCACCGGCACGCTGTAGTACAACAGCACCGCGCACAACGCCGCCGCGCCGTTGCGCATCGCATGCCCGGGGAACCGCCGACCTCGCGTCATCACTCCATGATTGCCCCGAAGCTGCCGATTTCCGTGCCACACGCGCCGTTCGACACGAATCAGGTCACGCGATAGCCGTCCCCCACCGCGGTCAACACGTGGTCGGCGCGGTTCCTGCTCGCCGCGATGAGATCTGCGTTGCGCAGATCGCTCCCCAGCACCTTCTCCTGCGCCTGGTCCGGTGTTCGCCCGCCCGCGGTGTGCCGGTCCATGAGTCGTTCGGTGAGCACCTGCCGCGGCGCGTCCAGGTACCAGCAGGCGTCGAGCAGCCCGCGGACATCCGCCCAACCCGGTGCCTCGGTCGGGGTCAGCAGCAGATAGTTGCCCTCGATGACGACCACCCGCTCGTCACACACGACAACACCGCCATCGGTCGGCTCGTCGATCGCACGATCGAACAGCGGCCACGGCACCGGCGCTCCGACCGGCGCTTCCCGCAGCAACCGCAGATCCGCGACGAAACCGCCCGCATCGAAGGTATCCGGCTCACCCTTGCGCGCCAGGGCGTTCCGCGCCCGCAACACCTCGTTTCGCAGGTGATAGCCATCCATCGGCGCCACCGCCGCGGGCCGCCCCGACCGGCACAGCTCGACGCGAAGCCGCTGCGCCAGTGTCGATTTCCCGGCTCCCGGCGGCCCGGCGATCCCCAGCAGAAACCGCTCATGGCGCACCGGGATTCGTTGCGCCAGTTCGCCCACCGACAGCACCTCGTTCGCCCAGGTCACGGGCCTACCCTACGCACCGGGTGGCAGCACGTGAGGACAAGACGGACTCAGCGAACGTCGACGAAGCCTCGCTCGAGGATCGCACCGGTGTCGACGCCGACGGGCAGCGTGCCGAAGGCGATGCCCCACTCGGCGCCGAGTCGGGTGGCGCAGAAGGCATCCGCGACGGCGGGATGCCCGTGCCGCACCAACTGCGCGCCCTGCAGGACGAGTGCCATCAGTTCCACGACGCGGCGGGCACGATATTCGATATCGGACAGGTCCGTGAGTTCCTTGCCCACCCGGTCGATCGCGTCGTCGAGGCGCGCATCGGCGCCGCGGGCGAGTCCGACCTCGGCGAAATAGGCCTCGACCGTCTCGGGCTGACGTCCCATGGCGCGCAACGCGTCCAGCGCCGCCACATTGCCCGACCCTTCCCAGATCGACATGAGCGGCGCCTCGCGATACAGCCGCGGCATGCCCGACTCCTCGGCATAGCCGTTGCCGCCCAGGCATTCCAGCGCTTCGGCGGCGTGGGCGGGAGCACGCTTGCAGACCCAGTACTTGGTGATGGCGAGCGCGATCCGGCGCAGCGCGGCCTCGGCCGGATCGCTGCCCGCGCGGTCGGTGGCCCCGGCCAGTCGCATCATCACCGTGGTCGCGGCATCCGATTCGATGACGAGGTCGGCCAGCACATTGCGCATGGCGGGCTGGTCGATCAGCTCGGCGCCGAAGGCTTTTCGGTGGCGGGCGTGGTGGATCGCGGTGACCGCGCCGAGCCGCATGCCGGTGGCCGAGCCGATCACGCAGTCGAGACGGGTCATGTTGACCATCTCGATGATCGTCTTCACGCCTGCCCCCTCGGCGCCGACGAGCCAGCCGGTGGCGTTCTCGTATTCGATCTCCGAGGACGCGTTGGACTTGTTGCCCAGCTTGTCTTTCAGCCGCTGGATGCGGAGGGGGTTGCGGGTGCCGTCGGGCAGTACCCGGGGCAGCAGGAAACACGACAGGCCGCCCGGGGCCTGCGCGAGCGTGAGGAACATATCCGACATGGGCGCCGAGGTGAACCACTTGTGCCCGACGATGCGGTACGAGCCATCGGGTTGCGGTGTGGCAGTGGTGGTGTTGGCCCGGACATCGGAGCCGCCCTGCTTCTCCGTCATCGACATGCCCGCGATGAGACCGGCCTTGGTCGATGGTTCGCGCAAGCCGAAATCGTAGGTGCGCGAGCCCAGCAGCGGCTCGAAGCGGGCCGCCAGTTCGGGGTTGTGGCGCAGCGCGGGCACCACCGCGTAGGTCATCGAGATCGGGCACATGTGTCCGGCGTCGGCGGCACCCCAGGTGTAGAACTTGGCGGCGCGCGCGGTGTGCGCGCCGGGCCGCTCGTCCAGCCACGGCGAACCGTGCAGCCCATGTGTCACCGCGACATTCATCAGGTCGTGCCAGTGCGGGTGGAATTCCACCTCGTCGACACGATTGCCCCACCGGTCGTGGGTGTGCAGCACCGGCGGGTACTCGTTGGCGAGTCTGCCCCACTCCTGCGCCGCGAAACCGCCTGCCAGCGCGCCGAGTTCGCGCACTTCGGCTTCGGCCCAGCCCGCACCTTCGCGGTGCAGACCTTCCAGCAGCGCGGGGTTGCGCGCGGCATCGAAGGGGATCAGTGGTGGCGCCTGGTTGAAGACTTCGTGGGTCGGCATATCCGGTAACTCCTTCGACTACAACGTTTCCGGGCGCGCACCGAGTGCGCGCACGGCGAAAGCGACCAATTCGGGGATGACGGTCTCGGCGTGCGGCGCGGCGGCCAGCGGGCCGACCAGCACCTCGCCGATCGCGCCGACGAGGGC
>NZ_JBHWZY010000385.1:0-6344 GCF_042727815.1 Nocardia sp. NPDC060220 | reverse complement strand
TGCCGGGCATCATCACGTCGACGATCAGCGCCTGCGGGCGGAACGTGCGCGCCCGATCCAGCGCCTCGGCGCCGTCGGCCGCCGTCGCCACCTCGAACCCCTGGTAGCGCAGGCTCACCGCCAGCAGCTCGACGATCATCGGCTCGTCGTCGACGACGAGTACCCGCGCCTCGGGCACATCAGGCACACCGCTCATGCCCCTATGCTCCACCACCCCGCTGGGAAGTGGCTGGACCGACGCTGTGAGGTCGCTGTGTGCCGCTAGCGTTGGTCGGCGGGGTAGGTCTGCTCGTCGCTCATCAGCGCCGAACCCGCCACATTGCCCTGCGACAGCGCGTCGAGGAACGCGCGCGCCCAGCGTTCGACATCGTGGGTGAGCACCTGGCGACGCAGGGACCGCATCCGGCGGCGCTTGGTGTCGCGATCGTCGTCGAGGGCGCCGATGATCGCGTCCTTCACGCTGTCCAGGTCGTGCGGGTTGCACAGGTAGGACTGACGCAGCTCGGCCGCGGCGCCGGTGAACTCGCTCAGCACCAGGGCGCCGTTGAGGTCGCTGTGGCAGGCCACGTACTCCTTCGCCACCAGGTTCATGCCGTCGCGCAGGGGCGTCACCAGCATGGCGTCGGCGGCGATGAAGAAGGCGATCAACTCGTCGCGGGGGATCGGGCGGTGCAGGTAGTGCACGACCGGGTAGCCGACGCGGGCGAATTCACCGTTGATCCGGCCCACCTGACGTTCGATGTCGCCGCGCATCTTGATGTAGCTCTGCACGCGTTCGCGGCTGGGGGTGGCCAGCTGCACCATCACCGTCTCGGTCGGGTCGACGCGGCCCTCCTCGAGGAGTTCCTGGAGCGCGTTGAGCCGGATGTCGATGCCCTTGGTGTAGTCGAGGCGGTCGACGCCGAGCATGATGTTCTTGGGATTGCCCAGCTCCGCACGGATTTTCGCGGCTCGCTCGCGCACCGAACGACGCCGCGACGACTCGTCGAGTTCGGCCGAATCGATCGAGATGGGGAACGCGCCGACGCGCACCGTGCGGAAACCGACCTGCACGACACCCAGTTTCGAGCGAACCCCGATCGTGCCGCGGGAGGTGGGCTGACCGGCCAGTCTGCGGGCCAGGTAGAGGAAGTTCTGCGCGCCGCCGGGCAGGTGGAAGCCGATCAGGTCGGCGCCGAGCAGGCCCTCGACGATCTCGGTGCGCCAGGGCATCTGCATGAACAGTTCGACCGGCGGGAACGGGATGTGCAGGAAGAAGCCGATGGTCAGATCGGGGCGCAGCATGCGCAGCATCTTGGGAACCAGCTGCAGCTGGTAGTCCTGCACCCACACCGTGGCGCCCTCGGCGGCCACCTTCGCGGTCTCCTCGGCGAAGCGCCGGTTGACCTCGACATAGGCCGCCCACCACGCCCTGTCGTACACCGGGCGCACGATCACGTCGTGGTACAGCGGCCAGAGCGTGCCGTTGGAGAACCCCTCGTAGTAGTCCTCCACCTCCTGCGCCGTGAGCGGCACCGGATACAGCTCGAGCCCGTCTTCGATGATCGGCTCGACCTCGACATCGGGCACACCTGCCCAGCCGACCCAGGCGCCTTTGTTGCTGCGCAGCACCGGTTCCAGCGCGGTCACCAGCCCGCCGGGGCTGCGCTTCCACCTGGTGGTGCCGTCGGGCAGGCGCTCGAGGTCGACCGGGAGCCGGTTGGCGACGACAACGAATCCCGAACCAGCGCCGTTCGGCACGAGGGTTTCACTGTTTTCGGACGGACGGTCGTTGGACGGTTGATCGATCATTTGGTCCACTCACGCATCCTTATGCGTCGCAGGGGTGCGCTGTGTCAGGCGGGGGCGATGCCGAGCATCGACAGCAGCATGCGGCATTCGTCGGCGTCTTCGGCGTGTGCCGCGACGACCTTCGGTGCCTGGCGGGCGGTCTCGTCGGCAAGCGGCTCGAGTTCGTCGTCGGCGATGTCGTTGGCGGTGCTCTTCGCGGCCATAATGGGTTCGTCCTCCCGGTTTCCCTGCGCTCTACCTGCGAGTGATCAATACTATCGGGCGCCGGCGCACGGCCGATGAAGTAGCGACGCGTAACACCCCGCCCCGGTGCCGTGTCGTGGCGGTCCCGTTACCGTGGGGCAGTACACGATCGACCCCGCAGAGAGGTTTCTTTCATGCCACTTGCCACGGTGAACGGCATCGCACTGAACTATCAGGTCAAGGGCGACCGTACCAAGGGCACCGACGTCAAGGGCGGTGGTCCGCTGGTGGTGTTGATCATGGGAACGGGCTCGCCGGGCCGGGTGTGGGAGCTGCATCAGGTTCCCGCGCTGGTCGCGGCCGGTTACCGGGTCTGCGTGTTCGACAACCGTGGGATCGCGCCGTCGTTCGAGGCCCCGGGCGGGATGCGGATCGAGGAGTTGGTCGCCGATACCGCCGCGCTCATCGAGTTCCTCGACGAAGGCCCCGCGCTGGTCGCGGGCACGTCGATGGGTGCGCGGGTGGCGCAGGAGCTGGCGCTTGCCCGGCCCGATCTGGTGCGCAAGGCCGTGTTCATGGCCGGACACGGCAGGCTGGATCAGTTCCAGAAGACGTTGTCGGTGGGTGAGCAGGAGCTCGACGCCTCGGCGGTGAAGCTGCCCGCGAAATTCGAGGCGGCGTTGAGCGCGGTGATGAATCTGTCGCCCGCGACGATGGCCGACACCAACTCCGCGCGCGACTGGCTCGATCTGTTCGAGTTCAGCGTGGGGACGCCCTCGGCCGGTGTCCGGGCCCAGCGAGCGATGGATCACGAATTCGATCGGGTCGCCGCGTATCGTTCGATTACGGTGCCCTGCTTGGCAATTGGGTTCGCCGATGATCGGATGATTCCGCCGTACCTCTCGCGTGAGGTCGCCGAGGCCATTCCCGGCGCCCGCTACCAGGAGGTCCCGGATACCGGTCACTACGGCTACCTGGAGCAACCCGAGGCGATCAACAAGATCTTGCTCGACTTCTTCGCCGCCTGACCGCCGTGACCGGGGCAGCATGGGGTAACTCCCTACCAGTAACGTATGCCTTGCTAGGGTCGACACAACGCTCGTGGCTTCGCGGCCGCGCAGTGATCCTGTACACAGCGCCAGTATCCAGTGAGGTGAAATGAGCACCAACCCCTTCGACGACGAGGACGGCCGCTTCTTCGTTCTGGTCAACGATGAAGAGCAGCACTCCCTGTGGCCCGCGTTCGCGGAGGTCCCGGCGGGCTGGCGTGTCGTGTTCGGCGAAGAAAGCCGGGCAGCGTGCGTCGAGTACGTCGAGAAGAACTGGACCGACATGCGGCCCAAGAGCCTGCGTGACGCGATGGCCGCCGACGACGCAGCCCGCGCCCAGTCCTGATCTCCTCCGCCACCGCGTGACACCCATCCGGTGTCGCGCGGTTGGCGTGCGCGGCTAAGATAGTCGCGCACCACCCGCCTCCTTAGCTCAGTGGTAGAGCACCGCTCTTGTAAAGCGAAGGTCGTCAGTTCAATCCTGACAGGGGGCTCGACAAGGACCTGACCTGTGAAAGCAGGTCAGGTCCTTTTGTCTCGTGCCGAACGCGTCTACGGCTTTGGGGACCACAACCGCTCGCGGTGATCCCAGACCTGCCCGGAAACGTTGCCGGACAACGCGGGGTCGCCGAAGATGACGACCGCCGCGACGACTTCTCTAAGATCTTCGGGTAGGACGAGATTGTCGGTTCGGCGACGCCAAGCAGCCCACTTGGTTTGACCGATGGCCGGGTAGCCGTCCAGGGCTTCGCCCAGGGGGATGATCGTGGCCTGGCGAAACCCGGCAACCGCGCTGATCGCATCTTGGAGCTCGGAACCCTGAACCGCGTGATGGTGGCTGAGTGTCCAGATATCGCCGAAGTCGCGCCAACGGGTGCTCGCAGTTCCTCGTTGGACGGCTGTAACAAGCTTCTCGGCGTAGACCATCGACAGCGGGTATCCGCGAACGGTGATCGGCTCACCAGCCAGTAGACGCGGGACTGTGACTGTGGTGGGCGCCGGGTGGATCGGATCGCCGACGTTCACATCAACGTGAAAGCTCAGTTTCGCACGACTCAATGTCGCCTTCGCGGTGACGCGAATGCCCGAGTACTCGTTGTCGTCGCGGATCACCTCGGCGTCGAGGGAGTCGAGCTGGAACACCAAACCGTCGTTGGCGGGAACGGCGACGATTTCACGGACCAGACCGAGTATGTTGTCGGCCGCGTTGCTCACGTCGAGTGCCGCCAGATAGACGTCCCGTGTCGGCCGACGATTTCCGTACGCGGCCAACAGAACTCCGCCCTTCAGCACGAAGGCGTCACGATACGTGCTGGCGGCGAGGCGCAGTAGGGACCCTTCCAGTAGATAGAGGTCGAACAATTCCTGCGTATTGCGGCCCGAGCTCTTCGCCTGTTTCTGCAGAGCCCGATAGGTCGCGTCGGAGAGGCTCGGATCGCTCACAGCAGGATGCTCAATGTGTGGCTCAACCCCCGCTGTGCTGCGGGGAATTGTTTCGCTGCACGTAGGAGCTCGGAGGCTTGGCCGCCTTGACGCAGCCACCGCTTGAGTGCATCGACGGCCATGTCGTCGCCTTCCAGATGCCGTAGGCGGAAGGCGTCGATGATGCTCCGCGGTGCGGAATAGACTCCGATGCTGAGGTCGTGATCGAGATTCATGTGGTCCCGTCCGATATCGAATGTCGTGGCATCGAACCGATGCCACCTGATCGGCATGTCCAAGGCTGGTGCCCGAGTGCCGCGCGGGATTGCGATGTCGATGGAGCTGGGTATGTCGTCGATCAAATCGTGGTGAGCAAGTGCCGAACGGAGCGCGATGGTGGCACGAGGGACACGCAGGGCGATAGCTGAGAGTTCGTCCTCGCCCAGCGACTCGGCTTTGCGGTACAGGCCGCGAGCCAAGCGGACGAGGGCCCCCTCATCGATGAGCTGTCGGAGTCGTCGCTCACCGATGAGTCTGACGGCGTCACTGAACCGGAAGACATTTGGTAGCTCGGCGAGAGCGGCCGCTGAACCCATCGCGCGATCCTTCCCGTCATTCGTAGGAAAACGTTCACAGGTACCTATTGACTGTAAACGTTTTCCTACGGAGAGGCAATCGGTGCTGGACCAGTACGTTTCCGGAAATACCTAGGTGGCACGACGTCGAGGCGTCATGGGATCGCGGGGCGTTATGCGACGCCCTGGATGTCGGCTTTCTCCAGGTTCGCTGCTTGCCGGTGAGAACGACCTCGGCGTGTACGAACGTGCTGGGTCGTGGCGGGATTCGGCTGGACGTATGTCAGTGGCCGGATAGGGTCGGTGGATGGTGCCCCTGTCTCATGCGGCGGCGTTTGTGGTTGCCGCGTTCGTCATCATCGTGATTCCGGGTCCGAAGGTGCTGTTCGCTATCGGGCGGGCACTCACTCTGGGGCGCAGGCCGGCGATTCTGTCGGTGATCGGCGCGGTGGCCGGCTCTGCGGTTCCGCTGGTCGCGGTGGCCTTCGGGCTGGGGGCGGTGTTGATGGCTTCGTCCGCACTGTTCCTGATCGTGAAGGTCGCCGGCGCCGGTTACCTCGTCTACTTGGGCGTCGTAACGATTCGGGACCGGAAGAAAGTGGTGACAGCGCTCGAAGCGGAGGTGCCGAACACCACGGGTCGGCGGGTGCTGTGGCAGGGCTTCGTTGTCGGCGCGACAAATCCCAAGACGATGGTGTTCTTCGGTGCGGTCCTGCCGCAGTTCACGGTGCCGGAGGCGGGCGCACTGCCCGCACAATTGCTGGTGCTCGGGGCGATCTTCCTCGTGATTCAGATGGCTTCGGACAGTGCTTGGGCCTTGCTAGCGGGCACCGTGCGGACGTGGTTCGCGCGATCTCCGCGCCGACTCGAGGCGGTCGGCAGCGTGGGTGGGGCGATGATCATCGGAGTGGGTAGCAGCGTGGCGTTCTCCGGGGCCAACTGACCGGTGCGGACCGGGCCGCTTCGTGCGTTTCGGGGAACTCAGAGAATCTCGGCGTGGGTTGTCGTATTCGGGTTCGGTCGTTCGTGGTGTGGGTAGAGGCAGCCGATCGGCGGCCACCGAGGAAGGGAAATCGCCATGACTCAGTACCTGCTTTCCGTTGTTGTCGAGCCGAGTGTTTATGACATTCCGCAGGAGGAGGCGCAGCCGCAGTACGAGGCGACGGGGAGGTTCAACGACGAGCTCAGGGCCGAAGGGGCGTGGGTCTTCGCGGGTGGGCTCGGACGGATCGATGAGGCCACCACGGTCGACAACACCGGTGCTGACGTGGTTGTCACCGACGGGCCGTATGCCGAGACCAAGGAATGCCTCGGTGGGTTCTGG
>NZ_JBHWZY010000384.1:0-6383 GCF_042727815.1 Nocardia sp. NPDC060220 | reverse complement strand
CTTCCCCGAACAGATCGGCGACGAGCCGCTCCTGGGTGGTGCTCGGCGCGCGGAACGCCCGGGCGGTGAAGCTCGGCGCGGGCAGCGCCTTGCGGTCGAGCTTGCCGCTGGGATTGAGCGGCAGTTCGCCCAGCACGGTGATCGACGCCGGAACCATGTAAACCGGCAAGGTCTTCGAGACAGCGGCTTGGAGCCGGTCGGGCTCGGCGGCGTGGCCGGGCGCGGGCACCACGTAGGCGACCAACTGGTCACCGAGCTCGGTCGCCGCGACCAATGCCACTGCCTGGCTGACGGATTCGTGTGCCAGCAGCGCGGTCTCGATCTCGCCGAGCTCGATCCGCTGTCCGCGGAACTTCACCTGGAAGTCGATGCGCCCCAGGTAGTCCAGCCGGTGCGGGGCATTCGCGGTGGGCCGACGCCACACCACCAGGTCACCGGTGCGGTACATGCGAGCGCCCGCCGCGGCGAGGCCGGAGGCCGGGGCGAAGGGGTCGGCGACGAATCGATCGGCGGTGAGACCGGGTCGCGCGACATAACCGCGCGCGAGCTGATCGCCCGCGAGATAGAGCTCGCCCGCGATACCGGGTGGCACCGGTCGCAGCCGATCGTCGAGGACGTACACGCGGGAGTTCCACTGCGGCAAACCGATCGGCACCGAGCGCTCACCAGGGCGGGCCGGCCAGTACGTCACCGAAACAGCGGCTTCGGTCGGCCCGTACAGATTGTGCAACCTGGCCGAACTGACCGCGGCCATGGCGTCGACGGTCTCGGCGGGCAGCGCCTCACCGATGACGAAGATCTCGCGCAGCGACTCCAGGTCGGCATTGCCTTCGGACGCGGAGTTCGTATCGACAGCAGCCTGGGTGGCGAACATCGTGAGCATCGACGGCACGAAGTCGGTGACGGTGACCTTGTGCTTACCGATCAGGTCGATCAGATAAGCAGGGTCGCGGTGGCCGTCCGGGGTGGCCAGCACCAGTTTCGCGCCGACCCGCAGCGGCATGAAGTAGCCCCACAGCGACACGTCGAAGGTGGTCGCGGTTTTCTGCAGGTACACATCGCCCAGCGCGAGTGGGTATTTCGCCAGCATCCAGACGAGCTGGTTGTGGATGGCGGCGTGCGAGATCGCGACACCCTTGGGCTTGCCCGTGGAACCCGAGGTGAAGATGACGTAGGCCGGGTGGTCGGGGTGCAGCGGTGCGCGCAACTCCGGCGCGAGGACGGGATCACCCGGTACGCCGGCGACATCGAGCTCGTCGAGCAACAGCAGCGAGGTGCCGGGCGGAACTTCGATGGCGTCGGCACAGGTGCTCAGCACGCAGGCCGGGCGGGCGGTGTCGAGGATGTAGGCGATGCGATCGGCCGGATGGTCGGGATCCAGCGGCACGTAGGCGCCACCCGCGGTGAGCACCGCGTACATCCCGATCACCAGGTCGGGCGATCGCCGGACAGCAAGGCCGACAAGGCTTTCGGGACCGACGCCCTGGTCGATCAGCAGCCGGGCGAGAGCATTCACGCGCTCGTCGAACTGCCGGTAGGTCAGCTCGGTGTCCTCGTAGACCAGCGCGGTGGCATCCGGATGCGTCTGCACCGCACGGCGATACGCGTCGAGCATCGGCTCCGGCGGCACGGGGTGGCGGGTTTCGTTCCAGCTCACCAGACTCTGCTCCCGCTCGACCTCGGTGAGCAGGTCGATCTCGGCGATCGCGAGACCGGCGTCGGTGGCGACCGCGTCGAGCAGGCGGGTGAACCGGCCGGCCAGAATCTCGATGGTGGCCGCATCGAACAGATCGGTGGCGTAGTTGAACGACGCGGCCATCGGCTCGGCCGGGTCCGCACCCGGCACGATCGTGAGCTGTAGGTCGAAACGCGCTACCGCACCGCCGAATTCGACAGGAGTGGCGTCGAGACCGGGCAGGCGCAGGTTCGGCAGGTCCAGATTCTGGAAGAACAGGGCAACCTGGAACAGCGGGTGATGGGCCTGCGAGCGAACCGGATCGAGCAGTTCTACCAGGCGCTCGAACGGCAGGTCGGCATGGGCGAAAGCGGCGAGGTCGGCCCGCTTGGTCGCGTGCAGGAGCTCGGCGAAGCTCGCGCGCGGGTCGAGATGCGTGCGCAGGACGAGCGTGTTGACGAACATGCCGATCAGGTCGTCGAGTTCCCTGGCGCCGCGACCGGCCACCGGGGTACCGATGGCGATGTCGTCGGTGTGCGCGACCCGGCCCAGCAGCACCGCGAAAGCCGCGTGGACGACCATGAATTCGGAGGTACCACTGCGCTGGGCGAGCGCGGCGAGTGCCGTGTGCACCGCCGCCGGAATCTGGAACCCGAATTCGGCGCCGCGACCGGTGAAGACGGGCGGGCGTGGGCGATCGGTCGGCAGGTCGAGTCGGTCGGGCAGTCCCGCGAGCGCCGTACGCCAGTGCGCGATCTGGGCGGCGGCCACCGAATCCGGGTCGTCTTCGGCGCCGAGGAGCTCGCGATGCCACAGCGTGTAGTCGACGTACTGCACCGGCAGCGGCTGCCATCGGGGTCGCGATCGGTTGCGGCGGGCGAGGTAGGCGCCGAGCAGGTCACGCAGCAGCGGTGCGACCGAGGCGCCGTCGGCGGTGATGTGGTGCAAGGCCACGGCGAGCACGTGATCGTGTGGCCCGAGTTCGGCCAGCGCCACCCGGAACGGCACACCGGCGGCGACATCGAACCCGGTGGCGGCGAATTCGCCCAGCCACAGCGGCAATTCGTCCTCGGTGAGCGAGTCGACCAGCACATCGGGGACGGATTCCGCCATCGGCAACACCACCTGGTGGCCGACGCCGTCCACCACCGCACCGTCGGCACCTCGCTCGTACCCCTCGGCGGTGTGGACCGGGTACAGAGTGCGCAGGGATTCGTGCCGGGCGACCAGGTCCGACAGCGCCGCGTGCAGGGCGCGCGCGTCGAACGGTCCGGACAGGCGCAGCGCGAACGGGATCGTCTCGGCGGTCGAACCCGGATCGAACTGATTGAGGAACCACATTCGCTGTTGCGCGGGCGAGAGCGGAATCAGCTCGGGGCGTTCGCGAGGTGCCAGCGGCGCGTGGCCGCCCGCGCCCTTCAGCGGTTCGAGCAGGGCGGCAAGACCGGCGACAGTGGGACTTTCGAAGACGTGACCGGCGGGCACCCGAGCCGACAGCTCCGCTCCGAGGCGCGCGGCTGCCCGCGTGGCGAGCAGCGAATTGCCGCCGAGGGCGAAGAAGTCGTCATCGGCGCCCACCGGGTTCTCCGGTGCCAGCAACTCGGTGAAGACATGCGCCACCAGCTCTTCCATCGCACCCGAGGGCGCCCGGAACTCCTCGGCACGCAGGGTGGGCGCGGGCAGGGCGGCCCGATCGAGCTTGCCGACCGGAGTCAGGGGAATGGCGTCGAGCACGGTCAGCGCAGTCGGCACCATGTGCGCGGGCAGCCCGGCCTTGGCGTGCTCGAACAGCTGGTCGGTCTCGATGCGCGCGCCGGGCGCGGCGTGGACGTACGCGGCGAGAATCGTGGTGCCGTTGTCGAGTTCATGACCCACGGTCACCGCGAAGTCGACGGTGTCGTGCCCGGTGAGCACGGTGTCGATCTCACCCAGTTCGATCCGGAACCCACGCACCTTCACCTGGAAGTCGTTGCGTCCCACGAACTCGATCGCACCGTCCACCCGGCGGCGCACCAGGTCGCCGGTGCGGTACATCCGCCCCTCGGCCCCGGCGAAGGGATCGGCGACGAAGCGCGACGCCGTGAGACCCGGCTGACGGTGATAGCCACGCGCCAGCCCGTGACCGGCGATGTACAGCTCGCCGATCATCCCGTCGGGCACCCGGACCAGGCGCTCGTCGAGCACGTACTCGGTCACCCCACGCAGCGGCGCCCCGATGTTCATCGTGTCGCCGACCACCAGCGGCGCGCTGATATTGGTCACGATGGTGGTCTCGGTCGGCCCGTAACAGTCGTGGAACCGGCGGGTATCCGTGGCCCAGCGCCGGATCAGGTCCGGCGGGCACGCCTCGCCACCGGTGGTGACCACGGCCAGCGCGTCGAGCCCGGCCGGATCCAGCGATGCCAGCGCGGCGGTGGTGATGAACATGTGCGTGACGGCTTCGCGACGCAGCACGTCGGCCAGCTCGGCGCCGCCGAGAATGCCCGCGGGCACGAGCACCATGGCGGCTCCGGCGCCCACCGCCATCAACAGTTCGAGCACGGCCGCGTCGAACGAGGGCGAGGCGAAATGCAGCGTGCGCGAGGTCGGCTCGATCGCGTAGTGCGCGCGCTGTTCGGCGCAGTACCCGGCCAGCCCGGCGTGCGTCACCACCACGCCCTTGGGCAGACCCGTGGAACCGGAGGTGTACACGATGTAGGCGGGGTGCTGTAGCCGCAGCGGACGGACCCGGTCGGCGAAGGTCACCGGATCACCGGGCTGGTCGTCGGTGGCGCGCCGGACGGCCTCGTCATCGAGGCACAACCACCTCAGCGCACCGGGCAGACGGTCCATCGCCGTGCCGACCGCGACCCCGAGCACCGCACCGGAATCGCCCAGCATGTGACTCACCCGAGCAGGTGGATAGTTCGGGTCGACGGGCAGGAACGCCGCGCCCGTCTTGGTCACCGCCCACATCGCCAGCACCGATTCCGGCGAACGGGGAATGCCGACGGCCACCACGTCCTCGGGGCCGACGCCGTAGGCGATCAGCAGCCGGGCCAGCCGGTTGGACCGTTCGTCGAGCTCGGCGTAGGTCCAGCGCACCGGCGCGGACACGCCGTCGTCCCACGACAGCGCGAGCCCACCGGGGTTGGATTCCACCGCCACGGACAGCAGTTGCGGCAGCGACTTCCCGCGCTGCCGGGCGCGGGCGCCGGACGCCCGGTTCGCCCGGGTCACGACAGTTCCGTCCGATCGACGGAGTCGACTAGCCGTTGCCCGGTCATGCACACCTCGTACCGATACAGACGCGCACTGCCACTCATCCGCACCGCGTGCGGACCAGCCAGTGTTCGTTCCACCTATCCATCCATCCCGACCACCGCGCGCCGCTCGTGCGGCTGCCCGGTGTTGCCGATCATCTCACTGAGCGCGACAATCCTCGCACCTGTCCCGTCGCCGGGTTCGGCAACGGCCACCGCGGCCTCGGTGAACACATGGCTCACCTCGTCCGCACCCCCCTGGTCTGCCCCCATCACCAGCGTCGCGCCCGCGATCGCGGCCGCGACGATCTCGAGCACGCCCGCCACCGAATCAGGTCGGCCCGCCGCTCGCGTGCGTGATTCGAAGTTGAGCCCGGCACGCTCGGCCACCTGCTCGGCCGCGGTCGCCAGCTCGTCGTAGCTCAGCGTGCGACCGCCGCCGGCGAAGGCCACGTCGTCGCCGCGCAGGGCACGGGTGCGGTGCGCGTAGCCGATCGGACGAGGTGATTCCGCGGCCAGTTCGGCGCGCAGCGCGGGGTCGGCCAGGTCGTACCAGTCCAGCCCGTCGGGGGCGTCGAGGATGTCGATGGTCAGGCCGAGTTTCACCTCGAGGTTGCTGCCCGGCGGGCGGGCGTCCATCGTCATCAGCGGCACCACCGCCGCGCCTGCCTTGAGCACCGCCCAGGTCGCGATCGCCGCGTCCACCCCTCGGTCGAGCCGCACCGCGACTCCCGTACCCGGACCGGCGCCGCGGGCGATCAACGAACGCGCCAATTGTGATGAGCGGGCATCGAACTCAGCGTAGGCGATCGCCGTTTCACCCAGCTCGAGCGCAGGTGCGTCCGGGTCTTCCTCCACGGCCGAGGCCAGTTCCTGTGCCAGTGCGGCACCGTTGGCCGACGGCACGGGGGCATAGGCCGCGGCCGTCAGCTCACGTTCGCGCTCGCTGGCGTCACGCAGATCGATATCGCCGACACGCACTGCGGGATCGGCGGCGACCGCGGTGACGATCTCGGTGAGCCCGCGTGCGAAGGCGGCGACGGTGTGTTCGTCGAAAAGGTCGGTGGCGTAGGTGAAGACGATGCCGATCTCATCGGGCTCGCCGGTCGCCGACAGGCGCGGTTCGATGTTGACCTGCAGGTCGAACTTGGCGGGCCGGGCCGCGAGGTCCATCGCCTCGATGGTGAGGCCCGGCAGGCGGAGCACGGGGGTCTCGTTGTTGTGGAAGGAGAGCACCACCTGGAACAGCGGGTTGTGCGACACGGTGCCGGTCGGGGCCACCTCCTCGACCACGCGCTCGAACGGCAGGTCGGCGTTGGCGAAGGCGGCCAGGCCGACTTCGCGTGCGGTGCTGACCAATTCGTCGAAACCGCGGCTGGGGTCGACCTCGGTGCGCAGGGTGAGGGTGTTGACGAACATGCCGACCAGGTCGTCGAGCTCGGGTTCACCCCGGCCGGCGATCGGGG
>NZ_JBHWZY010000383.1:0-6388 GCF_042727815.1 Nocardia sp. NPDC060220 | reverse complement strand
CCACCCCGTCGTGCGGGGCGTCCGCGACAGCGGCCGGATCGTCGTCCTCGGTCGACCGTCTCCTCGAGCGTCTCCAGCGTGATCTCCTGCTCGTGCTTGGAGAGCGCCGCGCCCGCGGCGGCCTCCAGCGCGGTCAGCGCGCGGCGGGCGTCGCCCCCGGCGATCCGCAGCAGGTGCGGATGTGTATAAGAGACAGGTGCGCAGGCGATGGGCCACCATGACCACGGTTCGCCCTGCCATCAGGCGTTCGATGCCCTCGTGGACCGCGGCCTCGTTCAGGGGGTCGAGGGCGGAGGTCACTTCGTCGAGCAACACGATCGGGGCGTCTTTCAGGAGGGCTCGGGCGATCGAAACACGTTGACGCTCACCGCCGGACAGGAGGGTGCCCCCTTCGCCGACGTTCGTTGCCCAGCCGCCGGGGAGTCGGTCGATCACCTCGTCGAGGCGGGCCGCGGTGGCGGCGGTTCGCACCTCGTCGTCGGTGGCGCCGGGGCGGCCGAGGCGGATGTTGTCCTCGATCGTCCCGTCGAACAGGTAGACGTCCTGGAAGACGATGGCGAACTGGGCCATCAGTGTTTCGGTGCTGATGGAGCGCACGTCGACGCCGCCGATGCGGACGGTGCCCGCGTCGACATCGTAGAAGCGGGCGATCAGTTGCAGGAGAGTGGTTTTGCCCGCGCCGGACGGTCCGACCACGGCCAGCCGTTGTCCGCGGGGAATCGTCAGCGAGACCTCGTCGAGCACCGTGCGGGTGCCGTGCCGGAAGGTGACGGCGTCGAAGGTCAGGTCATGAGCCTGCGGTTCCAGGGGCGTACCGGGTTCCGGCAAGGTTTCGGTCCGCAGTAGTGCCTCGAGGCGCACCAGTTCGGATCTGGCACCGCGCAGCTGGCCGCCGAGATCAGCGAGGGACAGCAGCGGGTCGGCGCACCGAGCGGCCAGGATCAGGATCGCCAGGAACTCCGCCGCACCGATGTCTCCACCGAGGGCGAGATACGTGCCGAGGGCGAGCAAACCGGTGAACACCGCTTGTACCGCGAGCGAGAGGCCGAGAATTCCGGGCAGCGCCGTGAAGGCTCGGCGGCGCGAGGTGCGCGCGACTTCCTGGAGCGAATCGTCGAGCAGGTCGAACCGTTCCGCGGTCCGCCCTCCGGCTCGCAGAACAGGCTGGGCCTGCAGATATTCGATCACCCGTTGCGCGGCGTCGTGGTCGCGTTCGTGTCGCTGCGCGTCACCGACCTGCATCGCCCGCCCCGACCAGACCTGGATCGCCGCCACGATCGGCACCGCGGCGGCCGCGGCCAACCCCAGCTGCCAAGTGAACGCGAACATCACGACGATGATCGTCAGCGGCGCCACGGCCGCCGAGATGAGCGGCGCCAGCAGGTGTGCGAGCACGCTCAACGCCTGCAGCACACCGCGACTGGCGAGCACCGACACCTCACCCACCCGACCGGCCGTGTACCAACCGATGGGCAGTCGGGCCAGGTGGTCGCCGAGTCGGTGGTACACCCCGCGCAGCAGCGTGGTGCCGACGCGGAATCCGGACAGGTCACTGCGGTAGCGCAGGACGGCATAGAGGGCGACGGCACCACCCAGTGCGATCAGCCAGGGTCGGGCAGCGGCGGGGTCGTCACCGAACAGCGCCCGCAGGACCGGAACCAGCAGCGCATAGGACAGGCCCTCGGCGACCGCAGTGACCGTCATCAGCGCGACCGTGCGCCGAACCGGACCTGCGTAGTCGGCTCCGAGCACGCGCAACAGCAGGCGAATCATCGTGGGTCTCCCTGTAGTTCCGCGGTCACCGTGCGGTGCGCGTGCCAGAAGTCGGCGAATTTTCCCGGTCGGGCAAGCAGATCCGCGGGTCTGCCCTGTTCGACGATCGTGCCGTTGTCGAGCATCACGACGGTGTCGGCGTCGGCGATCGTTTCCAGCCGGTGGGCGATGACCAGAATGGTCCGGTCACGTCCCAGCGATGCCAGCGCCTGCCGGACGGCCTGCTCGGTCTGCGGGTCGGCGAAGGCGGTCGCTTCATCGAGGACCAGGACCGGAGTATCGGCGAGCAGGGCACGAGCCAGCGAAATCCGCTGTGCCTCACCGCCGGACAAGACCGCATCGTCGCCGATCACCGTGTCGTAGCCGTGCGGCAGTTCGAGGACGCGGTCGTGGATGTTCGCCAGGCGGGCCGCGCGCACCACGGCGTTACGGTCGGCACGGGGAACGGCGAGGGCGATATTGTCCGCGACCGAGGCTCGCAGCAGCCGCACGTCCTGGAAGACGAACGAGACCGTCCGATAGAGCTCACGGCTACCGAGTTCGCGCAGGTCGACGCCGCCGAGGGAGACCGTGCCGTGGGTCGGGTCGAAGAACCGCGGCAGTAGCTGGACCAGGGTGGATTTGCCGCTGCCCGACGGTCCGACGAGTGCGGTGACAGTGCCGGGCTCCAGTACCAGGTCGATCCCGCGCAGCACTTCGTGTTCGGCGTCGTAGCCGAAACGGACGTCCGCCCACCGCACGCGATGCCCCTGCGGCGTCCTCGGTCGGGTCGGCTCGGGCAGCGGCGCCTCGTCGAGTACGTCGCGTATCCGGCCTACCGCGCGCCGCGCGGCCTGGAGGTCGTCGAAACCGTGTCCGAGCGCCGCCACGGGGGCGGTGAGCCCGATACCGAGCAGCAGGAACGGCAACAGATCAGCCGGGGCCATTCCGCCGTTCGTGATCAGCACCGTGCCGCCGAGCAGCACCACCAGCAGCACGAACGGCGGCGACAGCGCCACCTGCATGCCCGCCGCGATGCCCGCCAGGCCACGCACCATCCGCAGGAAGATGTCGGCGAAATCCTCCGTGGCGGTGCGGAATCGGCGATGGGCGCGTTCGGACCCGCCGAAGGCCTTCACCACCGCGATGCCCTGCACGAACTCGACGACCGAGCCGGCGATACCACCCATGGCCGTGTCGAAATCCTGCTGTTCGCGCAGCCGGGTGGGGGTCATCATCAAGGGGACCAACGCGATCGCCAGCACCACCGGAATCAGGGTGATGAGCGTGAGCCGCCAGTCGACGGTGAACAGGTAGATCAGCGAGACCGACGGCACCACGAACGCGGACACCAGTTCGCCGGGCGCGTGCGCGATGAACGGGTGCACCGCGCTCACGTCGTCGCCGACGATCTTCGCCAGCTCACCGGTGCGTCGCCGCGCGAACCAGCCGATCGGCACCCGCCCCAGCTGATCGGCCAGTTGCCGCCGCAACGACAGCTGGACGCGATCGTCGAGGAGGTGCCCGACCGCCGAAGAGGCTGCGGTACCCAGTAATCGGACGAGCAGACCCGCCGCACCGGCCAGCACGACGAGCCACGCATGAGTGTGGTCGACCTCGCCGGGCGACAACAGGATTCGGCCCAGTTCGACTACGGCCAGCAACGGAGCCAGCCCCGCCACGGCCCCGACGACCTGCAGGATCGCCACCGCGCCGAAACTGCCGAGATACGGGCGAAGCAAGCTGATGAGACTCGTTGCCCGGGTGGATTGTTCACTGACGGTGGTCATCGACGCGCTCCAGAACGCACAGCCAGGTGGCTTCGCAGATGGTCGAGGATCTCCGCGCGGGCGGGTTCGGCGGCGGGGATCAGCCCCCGCATGCTCAGGAAACCGTGTGTCGCTTCGGGATAGCGGGTCAGCGTTACCTCGACACCCGCCTGCCGCAGACGATCGGCATAGGCGGGCGATTGATCTTCCAGCGGATCGAGACCGGCGGACTGGATGAGGGTGGGGGCGCACACGGCGAGGTCGTCGTGGAACATCGGCGATATCTGCCGCGCGTCGAATCCCTCGGGGAGCGCGATGCGTTGCACCGCACGGCAATTCGCGGGGGTCGCGGTAGGGCTGTCCGCATTCTCGGTGAACGAGGGATAGTCGAAGACCCCGTCGGTCCAATCGAGTTGGGGATTGATCAGTACCTGCGTCCGCAGGTCAGGAGTATCGAAGGCGGTCAGCGCCGCGAGAGTGGCACCCGCGCTACTACCGAGCAGCGCGAGCCGAGCACCGTCCGCACCCCACTCCCCCGCCCGCGCGACAAGAAGCGGTACCGCGTCGCGGGCGTCCTCGACAGCGGCGGGAATCGGATGCTCGGGCGCCAGCCGGTAGTCCACCGAGGCGACCACCGCCGGACACTCGGCAGCCAGGTGACTCAGCAGCCAATCGTCCTGCTCAGGAACCCCCGTGATGAACCCACCGCCGTGAAACGCGACGATCAACGGCAACCCCGAACCCCCGTGCACCGGCCGATGCACGCGAACACGCAGCGTGCGACCGGCCAGTTCGAGCGTGTGATCGGTGCCGAGCGCGCCCCGATCCGACCGCCCGGTGATGAACGTCCCGACAGCCGACCGACGCAACTTCTCCTGCGCCCCACGCCCCTCGACGACCTCCGCCAGGGTGATCGAATCCCAATCCGGCTCACCCTTCAGTGCGGCCAACACCCGCATCCGAACAGGAATTCTGCCTCGCATGATCTGCCTCCTGGCGCTCACTCACCGCCGCCTCCCGGCGGCGTAGAGCTACCCTGGCAGCCGCGACCACCACTGCGCTTTCGGAAACATGCGGTCACCCTCGCGAACAGGTGCTGCCGCAGCCTTTGCGCATTCGCGCGATCACCGATGTGCGGGAACCGTCGACGGCTGTCAGCCCAAGACCGCGCGTGGATCCGGAAGGTACATACCGGCTTTGCCGCGCACGGTACTCCACATCGCGAATCCCATCACCGGAGTGTTCTGGGCGATCATCATCTGCCGGTTGCTCAGATCGATAACCGCGGGTACCACGACGGTGCCGAAGCTCATCGCCTTGTTGGTGACGGCGCCGAAGCTGGCCGGGTGTACACGATCGGATATCAGCGCGGCGACGGCGCATGCGCCACCCTTCACCGCGAAGGCGCTCGGGCGCCGAATCGAGCGGGCGAATTCATCTACCTGCCTGGTGAATCCGGCGACGGTGGCGGGTGAGATCTCGCCCGCGTGGCCGACGCACACGGCCAGTTCGATCGGATTCAGCGAGCTCTTGATGACCGCACCGACGCCGATCAGCGACAGCACCGGGCCGACCCAATTCCGGCTCACCTGGAGCCCGCCCATGGTCATATGGTGAGCGACCGCCGCCAAATAGGCCTGCACCGCCGCGCTCTCCTGCGGTCCGACCTGCGGCGGAGCTTGCTGTGGCACAGCATAATTCGACTGCGGCGCACCGTATTGGGCAGGCGGTTGCTGATATTGCGGTTGCTGCGGCGGAAAACTCGGCTGCCCGTACGGCTGCTGCGGATACGGCTGCTGCGGCGGCGCCCCGAAAGGCCCCGGCTGCTGCGGATACCCCCACGGACCGCCCGGCCCACCTGACGTCGTCATAGCCCCTCCTTCACCGTCCCACCTGAACACCGGACACTACCGGCTGCCCGAACCACCCCAGCACTCCAGCTACGACTATCCCGGTTGCGGGATTCTTCCCCTGCCGGGTTCTCCCTGGATCCGGCCGGGCAGGCGCTAGCATCGGGTTCTTGGCATGCCGACGGTTCGGACGTCGACTCGACTGCGGGCGAGGAGTTGTTGCGGTGGCGCTGGGTTCGATTGACCTGGATGGGGCGTTTCGGGCCGCGATGGATGGTCTCGTCGTGTCCGATCGGATCGACGCGGTCGGGAGCATCGATGCCGCGTTCGGGGTGGAGTTGTTCGAATCCCAAGCTGCCAGTAGGCATCTCGATCTGGCGGCTCGGCGGTTGGGGGCCGCTCGGCAGGGTTTCTACAGCATCGGGTCTTCGGGACATGAGGGAAACGCGGCGGTGGCGGCCGCGCTGCGCGTCGATGATCCGGCGTTGTTGCACTATCGGTCGGCCGCGTTCTTCGTGCAGCGATGCCGCCAGATTCCGGGGCTGGATCCGATTCGGGATGTGCTGCTGGGGGTTGTCGCGGCGGCTGCCGATCCGATTTCCGGTGGTCGGCACAAGGTGATCGGCAGCGCGGCGGCGTCGATCATTCCGCAGACCTCGACCATCGCCTCACATCTGCCGCGAGCCGTGGGGCTGGCATTCGCGTTGGATCGTGCTGCGAAGCAAGGGATTTCGTGCCGATGGCCTGCCGATGCGGTGGTGGTGTGCAGTTTCGGGGACGCGTCGGCCAATCATTCGACGGCGGTCGGGGCGGTCAACGCCGCCCTGCATGCCGCCCATCAGGGTGTGCCGATGCCGCTGGTATTCGTCTGCGAGGACAACGGGCTCGGCATCAGTGTGCCCACCGCACCGGACTGGATCGAGCGCGCCTATGGTCCACGGCCGGGTCTCACCTACCTCGCCGCCGACGGCTGCGATCTACCCGATGTTCTCGGTGCCGCCGAAGACGCGGTGAATC
>NZ_JBHWZY010000382.1:0-6394 GCF_042727815.1 Nocardia sp. NPDC060220 | reverse complement strand
GTGTTGTTCATGTGAATGCCCCTGTGCTTCTCAGGCAGTGGCAAACCCAAGGCAATCCTGGCCCCGGGTGTGCCGCTCGCGGCCTCCCCTGACTGTCCCCTGAATTGTGTTGCGGCCCTGAGTTTAGGACGGGGAGACTTTCAGATGCAAGCACATCTGCACGATCGATTCCGTCTCGATGCGGTGCATTTCCCGGCTTCTGAGCGGCGAATCCAGGGTGGCGCCACCATCTCCGTCATATGTGGCGCTCGAATATCGGCGTGACCGGCGGCTGGCCGTGTTCATCAGGTGACGACAATGTGGCGCGAGTTGACGACAATGGCGTTCAACGGGCGAAATATGTTGTGATAGTTAATTTGTGGCTATCAAATGGCCGCGACGGCTGACTCGATCGTCTCCGATCCGGAGACCAGCTCCAGTGTGCGCCGAAAAGTGTTGTCCGCGACCAAGATCGACGCGAGTGTCGCGGCGACATCGGCGCGTGGCACCGAATCGCGCGGAATCGGCGGCGGTCCGAGCGTGATCAGACCGTTGCCTTCGGTGTCGGTGAGCCGGCCCGGTCGCAGGATCGTCCACTCCAGCTCGCGAGTCCGCAGGTCCTGCTCGGCGCGGGTCTTGGCGTCGATATAGGCGGCCCACACCTCATCGGTCCCCGGCGCGGGCGGGCTGCCCGCGCCCATCGTGGAGATCTGCACGAACCGCGCGACGCCCGTGTGCTCGGCGGCGTCGGCCAGTTGTACCGAACCGTTGAGGTCGACCGTGTACTTGCGCGCGGCACCGCTACCCGCGCCCGCACCCGCTGCGAACACCACCGCGTCCGAACCGGCGACCGCGGCCGCGAGGTCGGCGGGGGTGTCGCGTTCCATGTCGTAGATGACCGGCACGCCGCCAGTCGCGGCGATATCGGCGGCTTGGCCGGGTTCACGGATGAGGGCGTGGACGTGATCGCCGCGCCGGGTCAGTACCTGGGCGAGCAGGAGAGCGATTTTGCCGTGTCCACCGGCGATGACGATGCGCATGGGATGCTCCTATCAGCGTTCGGGGCCGCCGGGATTGCAGTTCGCCGCCACCGTGGCCTGATATCCGACGTCGGGGCGCCACGGTTCGAGATTCCAGCTCGGCTTGTCGGGCGCTACCATCCTGGCCCAAACCCAGTGGCAGACGAACTGGTCGCGCATCCCCGGCGCGTCGGCGTCGGCGTCGAGGGCACGTACTTCCTGCCACGCGAGTTCGTCGGTGCCGGGCGCGGCGGTCTTGCGGCCCGCCTGGGTGGGGAAGACGAGCAGACGGGGGCCGTCGACGTTCTCGGTCCAGGTCACGTGATCGATCAGGGGTAGGCCCGCGTAGGGGTCGACGGTGGTGGTGGGCGGCGCGATGGTGGCGGGCACCCGCTTGGTGGTGGTGGTGGTGGTGGTCGTCGTCGGGGCGGTGGTGCTGGGTGGGGTGGCGACCTCGGTGGTGTCTGCCGAGCCGCAGCCGGTGAGGACGGCCGCCGCGGCCAGTGCGAGCGGGAACTGCCACCGTGTCACGAATGCCCTTTCTGTCACCGCGGGCCGAGCGGCGCCCGCCGTGCCAGCCTAGTGCGGCCGGCGGTGCGGCGCCGCGAGCGTCAGTGCCACAGCGACCGGCAGGGCAGCCGGCGCAGGCCGGGGCCGACATTGCCGTCGACGGTCACCAGCAGGCCGGAATGCACGGCCGCCGAGGTGAACTCCCACGCCTCGGCCTGGGTCGCGGCGTATTCCAGGACCAGTGCGTCCTCGGGGGTGGGGCCGTCGAAGTAGACCGTGATCCGCCGGGTCGGTATCTCGTTCGGGTCGATGCGGTGGAGGGTGGCGGCGATGTTCTCGTCGGTGGGAATCATGGCGTGCTCCTTTCGCCCCGGCACTGGTGAGCGCCTTCCTACTCGACGGTAGGTCTTGCACCATCGAGAGGAACACGTTCCGATTTCGCTTGGAGATCTCACAATCCACCTGTCGCCGCGGCGGTGCGCCCGCATATCGGCGTGCTGCCTCCGGTCACAACCACACACAGATGAGGTTGTGAGCTCCGCCGATGTTCGCGGCGACCCGTCGACGAGGAGCCACGGTACCGGCGAAGATCGGTCTCGACAGCAGCGACACGGGAGGGACAGCCGCATGATCTGGGATGCCGCGGCACGACACAGTAGGCCGGGCCGAACACTGTTGGTCTGCCTGGCGGCAGCGGTGCTCACCGTGGTCCCCGCCGCGGCAGGCCACACCACACCGCTGTACCCGACCGCCGACCCCGACCCCTTCTACAGCCAGCCGGCCGACCTGGCCGAGCATAAGCCCGGCGACGTACTCGGCGTACGGCAGATGCCGGCGCTGGCCATGTTCCCCGACACCACCATCACCCTGATCCAGTTCCGCTCCACCAATTCCGCGGGCGACCCGATCGCCGCGACGACGACGGTGCTGCAGCCGAACAACCACCGCACCGACGCCCCCGTGCTGTCCTACCAGCACATCATCAACGGGCTCGGCACGCGCTGCTCGGTCTCCAAGGTCCTCTACACCGACGATCCGGACCTGATGGTGCGCGAGGCGGTGGCCTGGAACTACGCGCTCAAGCGCGGCTGGACGATGGCCGTGCCCGACCACCTCGGACCGAATTTCGCCTACGGCGCAGCGAAATTGGGCGGCCAGGTGACCCTCGACGGTATCCGCGCGGTGCGCCAGGTCGAGCAGTTGCGGGTGAGTGGCAGCCGGGTCGCGATGGCGGGGTACTCCGGTGGCGGCATGGCGACGGCGTGGGCGGCGGCATTGCAGCCCGAGTACGCGCCCGAGCTCGAGATCGCGGGGGCGGCGATGGGCGGGGTGCCGATGAACCTGGTGTCGATGCTCGAGGGGCTCGGCTTCGGTTCACATCCCGTGTTCGGTCTCGCGCTGGCCGCGGGGATCGGGCTCGAACGGGAATACCCCCAACGGTTCCCGATCAGCGATCAGATGAATGCCAGCGGTTTGGCCGCCCGCGCGTCGATCCGTGACGCCTGCACCAACGACATCCTCGGGGCGGGAGCCGGGCGCGGCATCCTCGACTTCGCGGCCACCACCTCACTGGTGGAGGATCCCGAAGCTCGCGCTGTGGTGGAGGAGAACAGCCTGGAGCTGTATCCGGGCGTGCCGACAATGCCTGTCTTCGAATGGCATTCGCCGATCGACGGCCTCATCCCGGTCGACGCGATCACCTCCACCACTCATCGCTGGTGTGCCGCGGGCGCCAAGGTAGTCAGTCAGCAGACGCCGACCCCGGACCATCTGACCGCAGCTGTGCTCGGACTGCCTTCCGCGCTGAGTTGGCTCGATGCCCGGCTGCAGGGGGAACCGGCGCCCAGCACCTGCTGAGCCGGTTCGATCGGCCCGGATCCGCTCGCCCCGAAGCGGATCCGGGCCGATTCGCGTCGCCATCGACGATTCTTGTTGCGATACAGCGGCATTGCGCACACGACTCGGGCACAACGCCGAAGTCGGTTCGCCGCGCCCCGTAGCGTGAAGGATCTGACGACGGCGCGGTGGGGGAGTTTCGGTAGGGGTCGGAGCACCGCATAGTGGCACGTCATCGACGAATCCGTTGCCACCCGAAGGCGTGTGTGCCATGAGATCTGTTCGAGTACTTATCGGTTCGGTGCTGCTGCTCGTCTCTTGTGCGGCAGGTACCGCGGCCGCCGAGCCGCCGCCGACCCAGGAGTTCCCGGTGCCGCAGCTGGGGACACCCGGTTTCCTGCCCGATCTGCAGCGCTGGATCGACCAGGTGATTCCCTCGCCGATCCCGGCGAACGCCGCCGATCCGGCGGCCGAACTCGCGGCACTCCACGCGGCGGTGCTCCCGTCGGCGGTCGGCGATCCGATCTTCGACCAGTGGCCGGCTGGGCTCGACGAGTTGTCGCCCGGCGATCTGATCGAATCCCGCGACGTCACCGCGACCGCGGCCTGGTTGACCCTGGTCCCCATCCGCTCGGCGACGCTGCTGAAATTCCGCACCGACGACGCCCACGGCAGACCGTCCTATGCCACCGCGACCCTGATCGTGCCCGCCACCGAGTGGACCGGGCCCGGGGATCGCCCTGTGCTGGTGAACAACCTGCCCATCGACGCGCTGGGTCGCAAGTGTACTCCCGGCTACTCGCTGGCGCACGGCCTGACATCGCAGTCGAGCTCGACAGAGTTCATTCCGCCGACGACGCAGCTGGCGGTCCTGCGCGGGTACGCGGTCCTGGTGCCCGACCACGAGGGCCCGTGGATGGCTTACGCCGAACCGTATGTCGCCGGGCACGCGGTGCTCGACGCGATCCGGGCGGTGCGCGGTGGTGACCCGGCGGCCTACGGCGACAGCCGATTCGCGATGACCGGCTATTCCGGTGGCGCCATCGCCACCCACGGTGCGGCCAAGCTGATCGATTCCTACGCACCGGAACTGGCCGACGTCATCGTCGGTGCGGCACTGGGCGGGGTGCCCGCCGACTTCGAAATCCTCTCGCGCAGTATGAATGCCAACCTCGCATCCGGAATATTTATGGCCGCGACCTTCGCAATCGGACGGGAGCGACCTGAAATCCTCGCCGCGATGAACAATCTCGGGCGCTGGGTCACCACCTCGATTATGAAAGATACGTGCGCCAGCGTGTTCGCGGTGCCGGGAATCTTGCAACTGCCGATCGATGTGGGCGCCAACATCGCCGACCCCCTGCGTTCGGAACTGGCCACCGACATCTACGAGATCACCCGGATGCAAGGAATGCGGTCGTCGACGCCGCTCTACATCTACAACGGCGACCAGGAGTGGTGGATTCCTGCCGAGGGCGCGCGCAATCTCTACGATGAGCAGTGCGAACTCGGGGCGAACGCGGTGTATCGCGGCGTGCTCGGTGAGCACATCATCGGTGCGGCGACGGGCTATCCGGAGGCGGTGCTGTGGCTCGACGAGCGACTTCTCGGAGTCGCGGCACGTAGCGAGTGCTGAATATTTTCCTGTGCCCTGTCATGGCAGTTTTCGAGGGGCTGTGGTGACCTGCCCAGACCGCGCGTGACAATCGTCTCGTAAGTAATTCTGCGGCTTATGTTTTGGGCGGTTTCGACAAGCCATTCGTTCTCCCGGAAGAAAAGGGCGACGAATATTCGAATCGCACAGGAAGACAAGTCAACACATGAAATCTCCCAGTCGCAGGCGCACGCTGCACACGGCGGTATTCGCCGGAGTCGGCGCTCTCTCCATGGTGTTCACCGGGCCGGGGGCGAGCGCGGCTCCCGCCTCGGCGCCGACCGAGCAGGATCTTGCCGGCATCATCTCCGAAGGCCGGCAGGTCGCCGGCTCCGGGTCGGCGTGCACCTCCGGCAGTGGCGCCGGCTCCGGTAACGGGTCCGGTGACTGCTACGGCGGTTCGGGTTCCAGCTCGGGTTCCTCGGGCGGTTATTCCTCCGATCCCGGTGCGTACGGACCGGAGTCGACGGCGTTCCTCGCCGCGTTCGCCTACGGCCTCGGCAACCCCGATGCGGCCGCGCCCGGGACGAACGACTGGAACTGCAAGCCGACGGCCGAGCATCCGCGCCCGGTCGTGCTGCTGCACGGCACCTGGATGAACGCCTACAACGGGTACGCCTACATGGGCCAGCCCATCAAGGACGCCGGCTACTGCACGTTCACGTTCAACTACGGTCGCTCCAACATCATGGAGGGCGGCGGCCTCGGTTCGTTCCTGCCCGGCGTGATGGGCACCGGTTACATCGAGGATTCGGCGAAGCAGACCGCGGCGTTCGTCGATCGCGTGCTCGCCGCGACCGGTTCCGACGAGGTCGACATCATCGCGCACTCCCAAGGTGGGTCGATGGCGAATTACTACACGAAGTTCGAGGGCGGGGCGGCCAAGGTCAACAAGCTGATCACCTTCGGCGCCACCCACCACGGCACCAGCCTCGACGGCATCGGCGCCCTGGGTCGCATGATCAACAACCTGGGCATCGACATCCTGGGTCCGATCGAGATCTTCGTCGGGCACGCGGGTATCCAGCAGACGATCGGCTCGGATTTCGTCAACAACCTCAATGCCGGCGGTGACACCGTCGCCGGTGTCGACTACACCATCGTCGGCACCCGCTACGACGAGGTGACCAACCCCTACGAACTGACCTTCATGAAGGCAGGCCCGGGGGCGACGGTCCACAACATCACCCTGCAGGACGGCTGCGAGCAGGACATCTCCGATCACCTGACGATGATGTACTCACCGCGCGCCCTCTCGATCGCGCTTCGCGCGCTCGACCCGGTGCAGAACCCGCAGCTGACCTGCGCGTTCAACCCGTGGCTGGTCGGTGGCGGCGGCTCGCTCTGACCCGCCCGCACTGAGCACGACGAAGGCGCTGCCCACCATGGTGGGCAG
>NZ_JBHWZY010000381.1:0-6395 GCF_042727815.1 Nocardia sp. NPDC060220 | reverse complement strand
AGGCACACCTCCCAGGGCTCGAGTCGCCTGGAAGTCCTTGCCAGCGAGCGTGATCCGGCTGCGTCGGAGGCGTTCAACGACGAGGAATACCGGGCCGTGGCCCGCATTCTGCAGCGCTTCTACAACATCATTCTCACCGACTGCGGCACCGGTCTGATGCACTCGGCGATGAGCGGTGTCCTCGACCTCGCCCATTCGCTCGTGCTCATCTCCTCGGCCGCCATCGACGGCGCCCGCAGCGCCGCCGCGACCCTGGACTGGCTGTCCCTGCACGGCCACGACCATCTGGTCCGCAACGCGGTGGTCGTGATCAACCTCCCGCGCGAGGGCTCACCGAACGTCGGTGTCCAGCAGCTGCGCGAGTACTTCCTGTCCCGCTGCCGCGCCGTTCACATCATCCCGTTCGACGAGCACCTCTCCGAGGGCGCCGAGATCGACCTGCACCGCTTGCACAAGACCACCAAGCGCGCGTACGTGGAACTGGCGGCGACGGTGGCCGACGAGTTCGGCGTCCACCACCACCGACTCGGCTGACACGCACGGCACACCACGCCCGGCGGGGCGTGGTGTGCGGTCGAGGTGCCAGCTCACCACTCGGGCAGCCGCCTGCGCCCGGCCAGTACGTCACGCACCAGATCGTCGTAGGCGTCGGCCAGTTCGGCCAGGTGATGCCACGCGCAGTGCAGCATTTCGTCGTTGGCCGCCAACGTCATCAGGGCGTGGTGCGCTCGCACGGAAGCCTCGGCCATGCGGTCGATGACCGAGCCGACGGTCTCCGTGTGCAGCGTGGCGCCGAGGCGGTGCTGCGGGATGGCCCGCAAAACCCAGTCGTCGATCGCCAGCACCAGTTCACTACGCCGGCAGTCGATTTCGCGCAGGACCACCGGATCGGTGTCGACTCGGCCCCCGCGCCCGACGATCCGTTTCTCGTGCAGCACGGCCAGATCACGCGCGAACCACAGCAGCGGTCCCCCGACCACCCGATGTCCGCGACACGCCCGGACGAGAATGTCGGAGAGGGGTAACAGACCGGTAGCTGCCGGGAGCCCGGCGGTATCGACACTCCGCACTGTGTCGGGGAAAGCCATTACAACTGTAGAACTCTCCGAACCAGCCACGTTGCCTCGCCGTCATCGCCGCAGAGCACCGGATCAGGACGTTCATTACAATAAACCTCGCAAGCTTTCTGTCAAGCATTACTCGGCCGTAGGTAACCGATACGAGTACACTTCGTTACCTGCACGACCTACCGAGGAGCATGATGGCGGACGGTCCGACCTATCTCCGGATCGCGAACCTCCTCCGCGAGGAGATCCACGCGGGCACATGGAAACCGGGCGACCGGTTACCCAGCCACTCCGAGCTCGCCGATCAGATGCAGGTCTCGATCACCACCTCGCGCAACGCGATTCAGGTGCTCGTCGCCGAAAATCTCGTCTACACAGCAACTTCCCGCGGCACCATCGTGCGCAACCAGGAGGTCCTGGAGTCGGTGGTCACCGACCACATCCGGCGCGATCGGCCCAGGTCGGCACACGACATCTTCGAGGAGATCGCGCGCGCGGCCAACCGGGAACCGTCCAAGCAATTCAGCACCAGGATGGAACCCGCGAACACCGAAGTCGCGCGCTGGCTCGGTGTCGCCGCCGATTCCTGGGTGCTCGCGCGCACGGTGGTGCAGTACCTGGACAACGAGCCGTGGTCGTGGGAGGTGAGTTTCTACCCCCGCGACCTCGCCGAAGCCGCGGGCATCGACTCGCCACACGACATCCCCGAGGGCACCACCCGCCGCCTGGCCGATCGCGGCTACGGCGAGACCGCCCACCGCGACACCGTGCTGGCGCGCGCCGCCACCGCCGAAGAAGCGGCAGTGCTCGGCGTCGCCACCGGCACCGTCCTGCTCGACCATCTGCGCATCGGCGCCAACCATGAACGCGTCACCCGCGCCACCCGCCACCGTTCCCTGGCGGGCCGCAACCAGCTGGCCTATCAGCTCGGCGACAACACGGGCACCGACGTCATCGCCCGCACGTTGGGCATCGCACCCGGGTTGGCCGTCGCGCTGCCATGACGGTGCGCCTGCGCCCGGCCACCCTGGGCGACCTGCCGCTGATCTGCCGCCTGCGCGTGCAGCGCACGTCGTGGCTGACGGCACGCGGGTCGGATCAGTGGACGGTGGCGGGACGCGGTCGACCGATCGAGATCTTCGCCGGGGCGGTCGGGCGGGCGCTGGATCGCGGTGAGACGTGGATCGCGGAGGTCGACAGTGAGCCCGCCGGGACGATCACGGTCAACCAGCGAGCCGATCCCGGCCTGTGGTCGACGTGGGAGCTGGCCGAGTCGGTGATCGTGCACTTCATGATCGTCGACCTGCGGTTCGCGGGTCTGCAGGTGGGGCACCGGATGCTCGCCCACGCCGCCCGGCTGGCCGACCAGAAGCACCGGGACTGGGTCCGCCTCGATGCCTGGACCGCCAACCGCCACCTGCACGACTACTACCGCCGCGCCGGCTTCACCCTGGCCCGCATCGCCGACCCACTGGCGAGGGGCCCGTCCTGCGCGCTGTTCGAACGCCGCACCGACAGCTGGTGCGGTTCACCGGTCCGCCGCCCGGCGCACCGGCGCTCCGTCCCGGCACTGCCGCTGATGGATCACTTCCCCGGCTGAGTACGCGGTTACAGCGGTGGCAGGTCGGCGATGTGCACGAGTTCGATGCCCTGGCTGCGGGAGACCAGCGTGCCTCGGCCGGGCGGCATCTTGCTCGGGCGGACATCGCCGATCAGCTTTCCCTCGTCCCGGGAACCGCTCATGATCAGCGTCTGCACCGACAGGTTCTTCATCGCGCCGAGCACCGGGTCGTACAGCGCACGCGACGCGCCACCGATACGGCGGGTGACGACCAGGTGCAGGCCGATATCGCGTGCCTGCGGCAGGTATTCGAGCAGCGGGGCGAAGGGGTTGACCGATCCGGTGACCACCATGTCGTAGTCGTCGACGACGACATAGATCTCCGGGCCCGACCACCAGCTGCGTTCACGCAGTTGCTGCTGGGTGATGTCGGAACCGGGAATTCGCTTGGCCAGGTAGCCCGCCACCTCGGCGATCATCGGCCCACAGGTCTGTGACGAGGTCGAGTATCCGGCCAGCTGATCGCCCTCGAGCACACCGAGCATGGTGCGCCGGTAGTCGATCAGGATGACCCGCGCCTCGGACGCGTCGGACTGTTCGGCGATGCTCATCACGATGTTGCGCAGCAGCGTGGTCTTGCCGCATTCCACGTCCGCGAAGGCCATGAAGTGCGGTTCGAGACCGAAATCCAGTACCAGCGGCTGCAATTCGGACTCGCCGAGACCGACGACGACCTTGCTGCGGTCGAGCTTGACACCCTGTCCCTTGGCGGTGGCGACGACCTCGTCGCGCGGGAAGCTCAGCGGCAGCATGCGCACCTGCGGGGCACGGCGTCCCGGATACAGCGCGATGAGCTCTTCCCGCGCCCTGGTGACACCGTCGGCGACCGTGGACGGATCGGAGTCCGAATCCAGGCGGGGCAACGCGATCAGCATGTGCAACTGTTCGCGGGTGAGACCCCGGCCCGGCCTGCCGACCGGAACCTGGTGCGCGGTGCGGCGATTCATCTCCGAGTCACCGGGGTCGCCCAGGCGCAGCTCCAGCCTGGTACCGACCTGGTCCTTGACCACCGGCCGGATCTCGGCCCAGCGCGAGGCGCCGATCATCAGGTGGACGCCGAAGGAAAGACCCTGGGTGGCAATGGCATTGATCAGCGGTTCGAGGATGTCGAATTCCTCGCGGATGGCGCCCCAGCCGTCGATCACCAGGAACACGTCACCGAACTGGTCGGCGGCGAGCAGGTCGCCCGGTGCGGCGGTGGTCCCGTTGATCTGTCGTGCCTCGAGCGCGGAGAACTTGCGACGGCGGAACTCGGCCATGGATTCGATGCCGAGCTCGGCGAATCGTTCCTCGCGCTGCCGCATGAGGGTGGTGAGCTCGGCGATGGTGCGCCGGACCCGATCGCCGTCGAGACGACCGGCAACCGAACCGACGTGCGGGATCCCGACCAGACCGGCCATGCTGCCGCCACCGAAGTCGAGGCAGTAGAACTGCACCTGCTCGGGCGTGTGCGTGGCGGCCGCGGCCAGGATGATCGTGCGCAAGGTGGTCGACTTGCCCGACTGCGGGCCACCGACCACCGCGACATTGCCCTGTGCGCCCGCGAGATTGATGGTGAGCACGTCGCGACGCTGCTCGTAGGGCTTGTCGATGACACCGATCGGCATCCACAGCTGACCGTGCCGGTTCACCGGCGATCGCCAGTCGGGGTCGGGCAGCAACATGTCGGCGGTCGGCGATTCCTCCAGCGGTGGCAGCCACACTTCGTGGGCGGGCCTGCCGTGCCCGGTCAGCCGCTTGACCACCACGTCGAGCAACGAATCCGGGATACCCTCCTCGGCGCTCTGACCACCGGGCGGGGGCGGTGGTGGGAGTTCCGGCCGGCCGCGCAGGATCGGGTCGGTCTCCTCGTGTTCCGGCTCGAGCTCGGCGGCTTCGACGGGGGCCGCGGTGAACACCACGGGCCGTTGCCCGCCGACCGGCGCGCCGTCGTCGTCGATGACCGTGCCGACCGGCGCGACATAGGAACCCGAGACATAACTGGCGTTGAACCGAAGCGGTTCGGAGGCATCGCTTTTCAGGTAGCCCGCGCCGGGCACGCTGGGCAGGTGGTAGGCGTCGGTGATGCCGAGTACCGCGCGCGATTCGTTGGCCGAGAAGGTGCGCAGACCGATCCGGTAGGACAGGTGCGATTCCAGGCCGCGCAGCTTGTTCTCCTCCAGGCGCTGCGAGGCCAGCAGCAGATGCACGTGCAGCGAGCGACCGAGACGGCCGATCATCACGAACAGTTCGGCGAAATCCGGTTTCTGCGAGAGCAATTCGGAGAACTCGTCGACCACCACGAACAGCGCGGGTAGCGGGTCGAGCGGAACGCCTGCCGCCCTTGCCTTCTCGTAGTCGGTGACGTTGGCGTAGTTGCCCGCCGAGCGCAGCAGCTCCTGGCGGCGGTTCATCTCACCGGCCAGCGCGTCCTTCATGCGGTCGACCAGCGAGAGCTCGTCCTCGAGGTTGGTGATCACGGCCGCGACGTGCGGCAGCGAGTCGAGGCCGAGGAACGTCGCGCCACCCTTGAAGTCGACGAGCACGAGGTTGAGGGCATCCGGCGAATGCGTGGTGACCAGCGAAAGTACCAGCGTACGAAGGAACTCCGACTTGCCCGAGCCGGTGGCACCGATGCACAGGCCGTGCGGGCCCATGCCGTTCTCGGCCGACTCCTTGATGTCGATCTCGACCGGCGTGCCGTCCGGGGTGATGCCGATCGGCACCCGCAGGCGTTCCCGCGCGGTTCGCGGTCGCCACACCCTGGCCGGGTCGATCTGGGCGGCGTCGGGAATGCGCAGCAGGGCCATCAGACCGGGGTCGCTGGTGGTGCCCTCCCCCAGGCTGACGATCTGCGCGGCCGTCGCGAGCCGGTAGCGGGCGAGTGAGCGCGCGAAGGCCGCCGCCTCGGCCGAGCTGACCTCGTCTGCCGTGGCGAACCGTTCCACCCCGGCGGCACTGCGCGCCGACACCGCGCCGTCGGCGACGACCAGTTGCAGGCCGCGGCGCGCCGCGAGTCCGTTCTCCGGCGCGGTCAGATCGAGCACGGTCACCGAGTCGAGGCCGGATTCGCTGATGGTGCGCTCGTTACCGCTGATGTAGCCGTCATCGATCACCACCACCAGGTGCAACCGGCCCTGGGTGGGCTGCGGATTGCGCATGAACCGGCCGCGTTCCATCAGCTCGGTCTGCAACGCCGATTCGAGCTCGCCCAGCGAGGTGTACATCATCCGCGCCGAGCCCAGTCCGTCGCGCACCGACGGATGCTGCACGTGCGGAAGCCATTTCGCCCAGGCCCAGTGCGTATCGGGATCGGCACAGACGATGGCGACGACGAGATTGTCCGGCCCGTGGAAGGTGGTCAGTTCCATCAGCATCGCCCGCACCAGCTCGCGGCCCTCGTCGAGGTCACCACCGATATTGATGGCGGGGAAGGCCCGCAGCGAGACCGCGGTCGGCAGTTCGTGCACCACCGAATGCGTGCGGACGAAACGGCGCAGCGCCACCGTGGACACCGGTTCGAGGTCTTCGAGCGGGCCGGTTTCGGGCCTGGCCAGCTTGGTGGCGAGGCGGTGGCTGCCGACGCCGACGCGCACATGCCCGAAGTCGGGGTCGTTGGGGCGGCGCTCCCACATCCGCCTGCTCCCGATCAGCGAGGGCAGATCGGCGGGTTCGGGATGACTCCAGCCGAGCGTCTCGAGCTGTTTGGTGCCGGTGGTGCGCACGTC
>NZ_JBHWZY010000380.1:0-6418 GCF_042727815.1 Nocardia sp. NPDC060220 | reverse complement strand
AATGGGCAGTCGCCACCTGATACGACAAGACCGCTGCTTCTTACCGAGAAATGCCCGACCTGGCCACCATTCTCAGATGGCTTTTTGAGGGCGCGGCCGTGAGTTCCGTCGTTCCGGCATCAGGTAGTGCGCTACGCGTGTTCCGACGGAGATCGCACGCAACCATATGAACACCAGAATAAGTTGCAGTAAACCTGACGCGGGAGTGGGCCAACTATGACGGTCGAGTCGGTAGTCCAACTCCGTGTCCACGGTGTATCGGGAACTCCGCCCGAAGCGATGCTGCATTACCCGGCCGAGCTCATCGACCGGGTCAGCGGCGACTCCTTGGCAGGCACCTATCGGCGACGAGACAACTCCGCCACTGACGCGGCGACAGATCCGAGCCGCAACGTAGAGGCGTATTCGTGGGGCGCGCTCACGTCGGGGAAGGCAAGTAGAGGGCTCTGGCTGATGTTTATGCCCTTCATCCTGATCAACTTGGCTCACTGGATGGTGCCGCCTGCCAAGGCTGGGTCTCGGACGACCACGACTGCCGCCGGAGCGTCCGTGCGGCTTTTACGATTGATTGGACTAACGCTAACGCTCACTCTGATGCTCGCGTCTGTCCTTCTGGCGGTCGACCTGGTGGGCTGGCAGTGCGCAGCTATGCCGCGCTGCGGCGCTGGCCTCGGCCCGCTGCGTTTTCTTGTCGATCGGTCAGTGGGCATGCGCTTGTTCTGGACCTCACTGCCTGTCGCGGCGTTGGTGGGCCTGCTGCTGTGGTTCGGTAGAGGCAATCCTGCAGCCGGCGGCGCTCCTCCGCCTGCAGCTGAGGTTCGCAGCGACGCTGTTCCCCTTGAGGATTCCCACTTCTGGAAGCCGGATGCGTCGGTAACCCGCTTGCGGCGGTGTCACGTCACGGTGTGGCTGTCCGGTTTGGCATGCGTGGTCCTATTGGGGGCCAGATCGCAAGTCGACGCAGACGTTCGCCGTCCTTTGACGTGCTTGCTCGTACTCAACGCGGCGATATTTGTCCTAGCCGCGTTGGCGGTGTTCAGCTCACGCGTCACCGGCCGCGGCGGCAAGGGCGCACCCCCCGCGGTAGGGGTCACTCTCAGAGTGCTGCAATGGCTGTCGGTCGTCGCCCTCACCGTCGCGCTCGTCGTCGTCGGTCGCGCGAGTGTCGAATACGATGTCGCACAACCTATGTCGCTTCCTTACCTGTACAGCGCCATCTATCTGCTGCTAGCCGTTCAGGTAGCGCTTATCGCCTCGTTGTTCATCTCAACCGCAGTGTCGCGATGGTGGCCCGCACCGCCCCCGGCGGCTCCAACCGACGCGTCAGAGACCACCGTCAAAGGATTTCGGCCCACCCTGTGGGGGTTCGCATCCTTTTTTGTTGCCGGCATCGCGTGGCTCGTCGGGGGTGGATTCAGTGCCGGCGTCGGATTGTTCCTTGCCCAGTTCCTCGGCAACCCTGTCTCCTCCACCGTACGAGCGCAGTGCGAGACGCAAATCGTCGATGACCTCGTGGCCGGGAAAACGAATCTGCCAGCGGTGTGTGAAGGGCTCTCGCATTCGAAATGGCCTTCCAGCGTGGGCTTCGAGGATCAGGTGCAAGCCACCTCGGCCGATGCAGCTCTAATCATTCCTCCCGCCTACATCTGGGCAGCCATTATCTTTTTCGGTCTCCTCTTGATGCTGCTTTTCATCGTGGTCGTCGTGCGGGTGAAAATCCTGGAACCCCGAACGGCGGCTGCACTGAAAGAGGTACCGAAAGACTACAACCTTCCACCTGCTGAGCCCGAAAAGGCGAAAGGCCGCCAGGCACGTGCGCGAGCGATCGCAGAGAAGCGAGCATTTGCTTCTATGGCCGACCTGCTGCCGACGATACTCGCGGTGATGACCGGACTTGCGCTTCTGGCGTTCGCCGCGGTGTTGGTCATGTTTTGCGTGGACGGGGAGGCCGCGCTGCAGCGGACGCTGCCTGGCACGACTGTCGCCGTCGCTCTCTTCTCGGGCGCCGCCGCGGGACTTGTCGGACTGGCATTGATGGCATACCGCAACCGGCAGGCGCGTCGGACCGTCGGAATCATATGGGACGTTGCCACATTCTGGCCCCGCGCCAACCACCCGTTGACGCCGCCCTGTTACGCGGAGCGTGCAGTCCCCGAGCTGCGTCTGCAGCTGTGCCAGCACATGGCGGCCTCAGTCACGCAGCGGGTCATCGCCGCCACCCACAGTCAGGGCGCCGTCATCGGCGCGGCGACCATGCTGCAACTGCCCGAGAACGTCCGGCAGCGGATTGCCTTGCTGACCTTCGGGTCGCCGTTGCGGCGGCTCTACGCCCGAAACTTCCCGGCCTACTTCGGCCTGAGGGCGATGACCCGACTGCATACCGTGCAACCTCGCTGGATCAACATATGGGTTTTCAGCGATCCTATCGGTGGGTGGATCTTCAACGACACCAACGCCAGTTTGGCAGCTGCAATACAGCTTGTGGACTATCGCATTCCAGATGCAGAAACGCTCGATACTGGCCCTCGTGATCAAAAGCCAGCAATCTGCGCGCATTCCGGATTCGCAGACCGGACCGAGTATCAGGATGTCATTAGGGCTCTCCATAACCAGCTAGTGGAACCTGACAACCAGCTGGTGGAACCTGACGATTGATGCGGTTCACAGCAACAGCCGCATCGTGAGGATCGTCAGGATTTCGTCGCGCCTTCTACACATCTGCGCCTGGGTGGCGGGCTATGAGCTCCTAACAGGTTCTGTCAGGTAGCGACGAGTCCTGTTGTAGTGCACGATGTTTCGTCGTGGCAGCGCCGTGGATCGTGGACGACCGGCTGTGGGCAGTGATTGAACCGCTACTGCCGGTCAAGGCGCCGGGAACGCCGGGACCGGCAGCGGAATCCGTGTCCCGTCAACTGCCCTGGCCCGTTCCGCCCAGTCCTCGCAGCCCTGGTCGAACTGGCCCGCAAACACAACGGCAAGTTTGACCACTGGGGACGGTCGCTGCCTCGCCAACGGCGATGGATCGCGTCGGACCTTCTGTCAGTGGAAGGCGCTCTGCGGCGCGCGCCAAAGCGGGGTCTGCGATGGCGCTAGACATCGACTGGTTATGGCGGCATCAGGGCTTGCTCGCGCGCCAAGGATGAGTGGCTGATCGCCCACGGCGCCCGGACGGTTGACCAATAGCCGGACGCTGGAAGCTGTTGATTGCGCCCCACAGAAACAGCACAGTTTTGACCGGAATCAGTGGGAATTCATGGGTATCGTTGAGAAATTTCGATTCTCGAAACATGTTGATGCTGAGCGCTATTGGGCAGCAATGGGTGCGATCTGGACAACTGGAACGCGCGCCAGATGGTCGCAGGTTCAAATCCTGTGAGTCTGGTAGGCCAGCACTTCTGTCTGGGTCCGGGCTGTTGTCCAGTTCTGCAACGCTGCTGATCGCCATCAGTTCGAACTTGCTGGTGTGAGGTCGGCGATGCCTCGCGCGGGTGGGCGACGAAGATCTGTGCGGCCCGAGCGGTCCGGTCGTTGTCGGCGGTCAGCTGGTCGGGTGTCTCGCGCAACCGAGATCCGCGCGGACTCTCGCCGATACATTTTGCAGACGAAGAAGGCCCCGATCAAATGATCGGGGCCTTCTTTGCGTGTCCGGAGGGCGACTCGACCACTGCGCACACCAACTGATCCGGCAGACGTCGTTGGTGGTGGGCTGACGCATGCGGTGGGGGAGGCCTGACGCGGTCGGTTCCCACGGCAGGGCCGTGCCGGTACGCTGTGAACGCCAAACATTAGCTTGTATCAAGCCTGTGCGCGGCCGATTACCCAGTCACGAACGCCCTGCACTCGGGACGAGCGCGGGGCGTTCGGCGTTGGTCAGTTGGGTTGGCTGGAGCGGAGAGAGCGGACGGCGGGCGGAGTGCTCGTGCCGGAGCGTTGGCCGCAGAGCATGTCGACCGGTAAGTACTTCTTACCGGCGGCGGCTACGTGGAGTCGAGTGCGCACTTCCGAAGTCGGCGGTCTATCTGCGCGAAACGTGCCTCTGGATCGGGTTATCGCCCAATTCTGTGACCCTCAGCGGATACGCACTACGAAAACGCTGCTCGCTAGACAGGTCGACTGTTGAGAGCAACGGATCGGCGAGGTCTGTGGTAGCAGTTCGATGGCGTCTGTGTGCCGTACCGCCTTCTGGTAGGGCGCCGCCAAGGTTGTTGTGCGAGAACAGGGGAGCGGTTGGCGTCGAGAGGTGCCGGTTCATCGACCACGACCTGGCGAAGAACACATCGGCGCGAGAGCACCTGCTGAGTTGGCCCGAGGCCTGGTCGGCATATTCCCTGTCGACCGTGTGCCGGGCTGTGGATTCGTACCTGATCACGTCATCTGCTCGGCGGCAACTCGAGTTTGAACGGCGGTGCTCGCGAGGTGATTCGACATCGCGAATACGTTGTGTCGGTTACGATCTCCACGAACTCCCAGCAGCACGAGCCTCCTGTGATGGCAGCCGAAGTACGCACCGACCGGCGTGCCGCGTCGTAGTGGTGTTGAACCAGTGGTGGCAGAACGTACTCATGGAGTTTGCCTGCCGGACCGTTCGACTTCAGGAGACACAATGCCGTTGCCCCCGGTAGGCCCGGCTCCGAACATTTCTCAAACGCACGAGGTCGCGACGCAGCATGGCTACGGGGCAACAGTCGATATTGCCCGCCCCACGAGCGGCGAAGCAGTGACGCAAGTGAGGTGCGGTGCTTGCGGCGAGGTTGGTGTCTACCGCGTGTTCGATGCGAAACGCACGCTGACACTGCGTAACCGGTGGCGCGCACTGATCGCTGGATCGGTCGCGGTCGCTGTCGGGTTCTTCATTGCCGCCATCGCTGTGCTCCCCGATCCGTTCAGCGGTCCTGGATTGGCACTATGCGCCGGAATATTCATCGCAGCGGTCGCCTGTGTGGTGTTCAGGAACCTCCTCAGCCAAGAAGACGGCGTGCGTATCGACAAGGATGCGACGACCGCGGCCAACCGCGTCGAATTCAACTTCGTGGATCACGACTTGAAATTCCTGCGACGCGGGAGGATACAGTGAATGATCTGTCCCCCATCCCCGCGTCGGGGGCCAGCGACGATATGTGCTGGTTCTGCCGTACACAGCGATCGGTCGCGGAGGCGGCGGGCAAAGTCGGGTTGCGGCGTGGCGCCGTCCCGTACGTCGAGGCCGACGCTGTGACAATTCCTCGGTGCCAGCCGTGCCGACGTCGATGGAACCGGCTCTGGGTGGTTCAAGGGGCAATGCTGCTGCTGTCTTCAGGCCTGGCGGTCGTGTGGTTGGCGAGTTTTAGTCTGTTGGACGAGCTTCCGATTGTGTGGTTCGTCGCCGCGCCCATCGTCGCGCTGCTGGTGTATCTCGGTTGGCGTCAGATGTTGCACCGCGTGACGAAGCGGATCGACACGCGGGTTCATGAGCATCCGGCAGTCGTGGCCGCCAAGTCGGAGGGATGGCGACCAGATCTCATGGACTTCTGGAACTGAAGCTCAGGTTCTCATCCGGCGGTTGGAGCAAATTCAACGCGGCATCGAGACGCACGGTGATCTCGTTGCTCACCATGGGCAGCTCCGGCCTGTCGTCACGTACCTACATCTTGTAGACGGCGTTCAACCTGCCGAGCCACACCGGTCCGGTGAATCGCGAGAATATGTTCGGGATCGTCTCGCTGATCTCGCGGCGGGCTCCGGGATCGCTGAGGTCAGCGTGACATCGTGGCGATCGAGGTACGGCCGTGAGCGACGGCGATGATCTGTGGCCTGCCCGAGGAGCTGGAGGTCGAGGCGGGGCCGTGGTGGTCGGCTTGCTCACCGAGATCGCCCTGCTCGCCGCCTCGGCACGCCCGGGGTTATGGCGGCGTGCTGGACTACCGGGGCCGAAAGCTTTTGACAGGAGCTCTGCCCTGAGCGAAGACACGATCGACTCGGGTGCCGAGCTGCGCGACAACGGTGCACAGGACGGGGGCGCTCGGCGCTCCCCACGGCTGGACCGGTCCTGATCCTGGAATCGGCGGTTGCGCTGATCGATGAGGAAGGCCTGGGCCATCTCACGATGCGCCGTCTGGGTTCGTGGCTGGGCGTGGAAGCCATGGCCCTGTACCGCTACGTTTCCGGGCGTGACGACCTGCTGGCCGGTGTGGTCGATCACCTCGTCGACCAGCTCTACGAGCAGAACCTGATGGAGCCCGACGAAGTGGGCGGCAGCTGGCAGGGGTATCTGCAGCGCCTCGCGCACGGTGTGCGCCGCGTCGCGATCGAGCACCCCGAGGTCTTTCCGCTGATGGCCTCGAGCCCAGCGGAAAGCCCCTGGGCAGGTTCGAGGCATAGACGTCGACCCGCACCCGGTGTCCCGGCTGCAAGACCGCATGCACGCCGGTCAAACCGATAT
>NZ_JBHWZY010000379.1:0-6427 GCF_042727815.1 Nocardia sp. NPDC060220 | reverse complement strand
GGGGTGTCGGCGCGGCCGGTGAACAGGTCGCGGACCGCGTCGACGGCCGGAGCGTAGCTCGCGGCGTCGTGGTCAGCGTCGTGGCGTGCGGCGGGACAGCCGCCGACCACCGCGGGCGGGCAGGTGTGTTTCGCCGTGCGGATGAGGCGGGTGGCGCAGGTTCGGATTCCGGCGAATTCGGCGATCGTCGACGCCACGTCGACGGCGTCGGTCCGGGAATTGAACGGCCCCACCGCGGTTCGGGTCGGGGTGCGCACCGCGGTCAACCGGGGGAACGCCTCCTCGCTCAGGGTGAGCCACCACCCACGCTTGGGGAATTTGGAGCGGCGGTTGTACGGCGGCGCGTGCGCGGCGAGCAACCGCAGCTCGCGCACCCCGGCTTCGAGGCCGTGCGCGCACACCACATGGTCGACCCGAATCGCCAGTGCCACCATCTCTTTCATCCGGCCGCGGGTCTCCGAACCGGTGAAGTAGTTGCGGACACGACGGCGCAGATTCACCGCAGTCCCTATATAGAGGACTTCGTCCGACGGTCCGCGGAAGAGATAGACGCCGGGCGCGGCAGGCAGATCGGTCGCGAAAGTGCGCTTGGCGCGCTGGGTTCCGGTGACGCCGGGCAGGTAGTCGAGCAGCTCGGTCAGGCTGTGTACGCCCTGATTGCCGACCCGGCCGATCAACGCGTGCAGCACGTCGACGGTGGCGCGGGCGTCGTCGAGCGCGCGGTGCGTCGGTGTCGTCGACGCACCGAGGAGCTGTGCCAGCACCCCGAGTCGTGCCGACGGGGCCTCGTCACGCGTGAGCACCCGCCGCGCCAGCTTCACGGTGCACAACACCTGCGGATTGGGCCACGCGATGTCCTGACGCGCCGCGGCCGCTTTGAGAAACGCGGTGTCGAACCGCGCGTTGTGCGCCACCAGCACTGCCCCGGCGGCGAACTCGAAGAACCCCGGCAGCACCCCCTCGATCCGCGGCGCCCCGTACACCATCGCCGTGGTGATCCCGGTGATCTGCACGATGGCGGGCGGAATCGCGTACCCCGGATTCACCAGGGTCGCGAACTCCCCCAGCACCTCACCGCCGCGCACCTTCACCGCCCCGATCTCGGTGATCGCGTCCCGATCAGCGCTGGTCCCGGTCGTTTCGAGGTCGACGACGACGAAAGTGGTGGCATACAGCGGGGTATCGAGCTCGTCGAAGGCCAACTGCCGAGCGGCAGCCGGGAGCGGAACGGGATCGGGCACGGCGAGCAGCGTAGGACGGGGGTCCGACAAGCTCGGCCCGAACTCGATGACCGCCCAGCCGCTCGGGCGCACCTCCTCCGAGCGCATCGAGTCGGCCATGGCCAGTAGATGTCGGAGAGAACCACCCGGCGACCCGTCCCGCGACCCGGCACAACCCGGGGCCGTGATCTTCGGAGCCGACAATTCGGCGCGAGACTTTCGTTCTGATGCGAACAAAATGCCCAAGATCAAACTGATTTGTGACCGGGCTCACATTCTTATCGAATTCACATGAGTTCATCAGATTTCAATGGGTAATCGGCCTTACCGATCTGCGCGCGCCGCAGCTTACGGCGCGCCGCCCGTGAGGCGAACCGTCCGACACGCAGGCAAACCATGCTCCAAGCCTGCGCGACCTGCGGATTTACCGATTCTGGGCACGAAAATCGCCGCGCGAGCCCTATTGGCGACGCGCCGGTAGCACCCGGAAATCTCGATCGCCGCGACCTGGCGTTATCGTTTCGTGATCGGGTGTGACTCAGCTCGCACACATTCTTCGGTGATATCAGCCGAAACCCCCCTTGGACCGATGTCCGACTTTACAAACCCCCGTGATGTCTTCGTAACCTTTTTGAGACCTCACGGAGTCCCGCCGATCGGAAACGGTCAGCGAGACGAAGCCCGCCGCGTCAAACGGACACGGCGTCGTGGGGCAGATTGGAAGTTCCGCATCATGGCGAACAACACCGTCAAGCGTCAGGCGCAGCGTGCCGTTGCCGTCGGAGCCGTCGGCGCTGCCACCATCGGCGCGTTCCTCCTGCCGGCCGCCCCGGCATCGGCCACCCCGGTGACCGTGCCCGGCATCGGCACTTTCGAGGTTCCGAACGAGATTCCGCTGCCCCAGGGCGTCCCCGGCATCGAGATCCCGGCCGCGCCGCAGGTTTTCACCGCACCGCGCGCCACCGCCGCCGACATCGCCCTCGATGCCGCGCTGAGCAAGATCGGCTCGCCCTACGTCTACGGCGCCGCGGGCCCGAACGCCTTCGACTGCTCGGGCCTGGTCCAGTGGGCCTACGCCCAGGCCGGCATGGACATTCCGCGCACCAGCGACGCCCAGCTGGGCGCCGGCACCCCGGTCTCCATCGATGCCCTGCAGCCCGGCGACATGGTGTCGTTCTACGGCGGCGGCCACTCCGGCCTGTACGCCGGTGACGGCAACGTCGTGCACGCCTCCACCGCGGGCACCCCCGTTCAGATCGCGTCGCTGTCGTCGATGCCGTTCGCGGGTGCTCGACGCTTCTGATCGAATGCCGCGTGATGCGCAGTTCGCGGGGAAGTGCGCACCGTCACGGCACTGATCGTCCGAGTACGTGCGCCGTCCACTGGGTTGGACGGCGCACGTACCTTTACTGGACACGACTGCATACAGTTCCGTAACCTGATCGAGACCTTCTCGGCTGACGAGGAGAACGCGCTCAGGTAGTGCGCTGTATCGGCGGACAACGAGAGAACGGGGCACGGGCCACTGTGACTGCACACCACCGGAATTCGCACGCCACGCGTGGTTTCGCCGGAGCCCTTTCCGCCGCGATCCTGGTGTGCGCGATCTACACCGCCGGCCCCTCCGGTGCCGACCCCGTGGCCCTGCCGACCACCGCGACCGACGCGATCTCGCGCATGGTCGACCTCTCTCGCCAGTCCGAGCAGCTCAACCAGCTCGCGCTCACCGCGCAAGGCGATCTCGACGCCAAGCTCGCGCTGCAACGCGAAGCAGACGACAAGGTCGCCGCCACCTCCGCGGTCGTCGAGGCCGCCCGCGCCGAAGTGCGCAGGTTCCAGCCGATGATCGACCGCACCGCCGTGGCCGCCTATACCGGCGTACGCACCAACAGCATGTTCGCCGTGCTATCGAGCGGTTCACCGCAGCAGTTGCTGGACAAGATGTCGACGCTGGACGTGCTCGCCCAGCAGACCACCGACACGGTCCGCCAGTTCAAGCAGGCCGCCGACGCCGCCACCGCGGCCGACGCCGTCGCCCGCACCGCCGCCGAGGCGGCGCACGCCGCGACCACCGCCGCCGACGCGGTGCGCGCCGACGTCGAACGCAAACGCCAGGACCTCGCCGCCTCGACCACCTCGGTGGTCGAGGCGTGGAGCCAGCTCTCGGCGCGCGACAAGTCGACGCTGGCCGGTTCACCGTTCCCCCCTGGCTTCGACCGTGATTCGCTGCTCGCGGGCCTGGTCCCCGGCAGCGGCACCAGCGCGCTGGCCGCCGCCCTCACCCGCGTCGGCGATCCGTATGTCTGGGGCGCCACCGGGCCCGATCAGTTCGACTGCTCCGGTCTCGTGCAGTGGGCGTTCAAGCAGGTCGGCAAGAACGTGCCGCGCACCAGTTCCCAGCAGGCGGGCTACGGCACGCCGGTGTCCAAGGACGAACTGCTGCCCGGCGACGTGATCCTGTTCTATCCCGACATCACCCACGTCGGCATCTACGCGGGCAACGGAATGATGGTGCACGCCTCCACGTTCGGCGTTCCGGTCGCTGTCGCGCCGATCAACACCACCCCGTACCACTCGGCCCGGCGATACTGAGCAAGACCGGTGACCGATCCGTCCCCCCGCTCGGGCCTGCGTTCGTGGTTCTCGTCGAACGGCCGCCTGGAATTCTGCATCACGCTCGCCTCGGTCACACTGCTGACCGGGGCGTGCGTGGCACTGATCCTGGTGCCGCGCAACGCGGGTCCGTTGCAGCTGGCCACCGACGAGGCCGAAGTCCTCGACACCTCCGAGGGCATCGACAATCCGCGCTTGAGTCCGGTGCGACGCGAGCTGCAACCCTATGGCCCGATCCTGGTGCGTGAAGTCGCCGACGGTGCCGCGGCCCCAGCGCTGCTGGTGGCCCACCCCAGCCATCGCGCCGATCTCGATGTCCTCGAACAACAGCTGGGCCGGGCCATTTCGGATGTGAGCGCGGTGTGGGGCACCGAGTGGAATCGCGCGCCCGTGGTGGTCGTGGCGAGCACTCCCGCCGAATTCACCGCGCTGACCAGGTCCGCGGGCGCCACCGGCGCCGACGTGGCCGCCGTGTCGCTCACCGGGTCCTACACCCCGGGCACCCAGCCCACCGACCAGCGCATCGTGTTCAACCCCGACGCCCGCAGGCGGGTCGGCAACGAGGGCATGGCCACGCTGCTGCGCCACGAACTCACCCACCTCGCCACCCGAGCCGACACCACCGACGGCGCACCGCTGTGGATGCTGGAGGGCTTCGCGGAGTACGTCGCTCAGCGCGATCAGCAGACCACCTTCTCCCAGATCGCGCCCACGCTGACCACCCGGTTGCGCGGCGGCGCCCTGCCCACCGAACTCGTCGCCGATACCGATTTCACCGGTGTCGACGCGGCCTACGCCTACGAAAGCGCGTGGAGCACCTGCGCCTTCCTCGCCGACCGCTACGGCACCACCGCCCTCACCACCTTGTACAAGCGCCTGGCCACCGGCCCGCAATCCCCCGCGGCCCAGGATGCGGCGTTCACCGCCGTGCTCGGGGCCTCGCGCGCCGAGTTGCTGGACGGGTGGCGGGCCTGGTTACGCGGCCGCGCCGCATGACGGCGCGCAGGCGCGGGTACGCCTGACCACGTCCGCCCACCCGTCAGCCGACCGATTAGGTTGTTCTCTTATGGCCCGAACTCTGCTGGTTACCAACGATTTCCCGCCTCGGCCGGGCGGAATCCAGTCGTATCTGCAGGCGCTGTCGAATCAGCTGCCGCCCGAGGACCTGGTGGTATACGCCCCGCGCTGGCGCGGTGACAGCCACGAGAAGTTCGACGCCGCACAGAAGTTCCAGGTGGTGCGTCATCCGACGACACTGATGTTGCCGACCCCCGCGGTCATCAAGCGGGCGAGTGCGCTGCTGCGCGAACACGGCTGCGACACCGTGTGGTTCGGCGCGGCCGCTCCCCTGGCGGCGATGGCGCCGATGCTGCGGCGCGCGGGCGCGGAGCGCATCCTGGCCAGTACCCACGGTCACGAGGTCGGCTGGTCGATGCTGCCCGGTTCGCGCCAGGTGCTGCGATCGATCGGCGAGCACACCGATGTGGTGACCTACGTCAGCAAGTACACCCGCGGCCGTTTCGCCTCGGCCTTCGGTCCGCGCGCGGCACTCGAGCATCTGCCGCCGGGCGTCGACCCCACCGAGTTCCGGCCCGACCCGGCCGCCCGGGAGGAGCTGCGCGCCCGCTACGGCCTCGGCGAGCGCCCGACGGTGCTGTGCCTGTCGCGGCTGGTCCCGCGCAAGGGTCAGGACATGCTGATCGTGGCGATGAGCGAGATCCGCGAGCGCGTCGACGGCGCGGTGCTGGTGATCGCCGGCGGTGGACCGTACGAGACGCGCCTGCGCGCGCTGGCCGAGGCGCTCGGCGTGCAGGACAGTGTGGTGTTCACCGGGCGGGTGCCCTCCGGCGAGCTGGCCGCCCATCACACGATCGCCGATGTGTTCGCGATGCCGTGCCGCACACGCGGGGCGGGCCTGGACGTCGAGGGGCTCGGGATCGTCTTCCTCGAGGCATCCGCGACCGGGGTCCCGGTCGTGGCGGGTGACTCCGGCGGCGCCCCCGAGACGGTGCGCGAGGGCGAGACCGGCATCGTGGTGCACGGCCGGTCGGTCCCGCAGATCAGCGATGCCATCGTCGAGCTGCTCACCGACCGGGACAAGGCGGCCGAGATGGGCGCCGCGGGCCGGGCCTGGGTGGAGCGGAACTGGCATTGGGACCGTCAGGGCGCCCGGTTGCGGGAACTGCTGCGGTGACACCTTGGCCGGGCCCGATGTGGCGTCCACTACGCTCAGCCGGGTGAGCAGTATCCAGGTCGCAGATCAGACCTTCCTCGCCGCACCCGGCACCGCGATCGCCGAGGTGCTCAGCGCCGCGAACAACTGGCGCCGCTGGTGGCCCGACCTGCGCCTCGATGTGCGCGAGGATCGCGGCGACAAAGGCATCCGCTGGACGGTGGCAGGCGCGCTGACCGGCACCATGGAGGTATGGCTCGAGGCCGTCCCCGAGGGCGCCGTCCTGCACTACTTCCTGCACGCCGAGCCCACCACGGCCGCGTCGAAGCCGCCGCGCGCGCTGGCCGCGGCCAATCGAGCCCGCCGGGTCGCGGGCCGCAACATGGCCTTCGAACTCAAAGCACGACTAGAAGCTGGTCGC
>NZ_JBHWZY010000378.1:0-6429 GCF_042727815.1 Nocardia sp. NPDC060220 | reverse complement strand
ACCGCAGGCTATGGCCAGTACTGTCCGATCTCGCGTGCTCTCGACGTGCTCGGCGAACGCTGGTCGTTGCTCATCCTGCGCGACCTGTTCCTCGGCACCACCCGCTTCAACGACCTCGCCCGCGGGCTGCCGGGGCTGTCGCGCAGCCTGCTCGCCAAACGCCTGCGCCAGTTCGAACGGGCCGGACTCATCGAGAAACTCGGCACCGAACACCTGCTCACCGAAGCCGGCGGCCAGCTCGAGCCCATTCTGTTCGGCCTCGGCGAATGGGGCGCACGCTGGACCTTCGGCGCGCCACAGGAGGAAGAACTCGACGCCGCCCTGCTCGTGTGGTGGATGCACACCCGCGTCGACACCTCCATGCTGCCAGGCCGACGGCAGGTGCTGCACGTCCGGTTCACCGACGACGTTCGTCGCTTCTGGATCGTGGTCGAAGGCGCGGTGCCCTCGGTGTGTGAGACCGATCCGGGCTATCCCGTCGACGTCACGATCAGCGCGGATGTCGCTGGGCTCTACGAAGTGTGGTTGGGGCGCATGCCGCTCACCCACGCGCAACGCACCGGGCGGATCACCTTCACCGGCCCGCCCGCGCTGACCCGCCGCATGCCCGCGGTGTTGCGGTTGAGTCCGGTGGCCGGATATGTCGCGGCAACTGCGCGCCCCGATCCGCAAGCACGCGCCTCATGAGCCGAAAGGTCTTGCCGTTCAGGTGGATCCGGCTCGCCCGGCGATGCTCATCGCCCAGCGGTACAGCTCTACCGGATCTCCCAGCGTCGCCTGCGATTCAGGCCGCACGAGGACGCCGTTCGCCGCTGACAACAGATCGTACAAACCCAGATACACCCACTCCCACAGCATGCTGTCGAAGTTGTAGGACATCATCGCCCGTTCGACGCGCCCACGGATCTCGGCGATCTCCTTCGACTCCAGTCCCACCCCGTGCAACCGTGCTTCGGTCGCCCGCTGGTCCTCGGCATCGAACCAGGTGTCGAGGAACGGCTCGAGCAGATCAGCCCAGATATCGAGACGTCGATGGATCGCGATCGCGTTGCGTCGGCAGAACTCGTCCAGCCCGGGACGATGCTCAGCGTGCACGAACAGCGTCTCACCGGTGACGGTACGCAGGTATGGGCGTATCGCGCCCGGATCGGCTTCGCTGATCGCGGATACCGCGATCACGCCGTCGGGATACACCGACGCGCCCGCGAAAGGGTAGTCGACGAACCGGATTTCCGTGTCGGCGATGACCACCTGCATCGGTCCATGATGTCGGCCGGCGCAGGCTCCGACCGGGTGTCATGAACTATATGGAACAAAACGTGGCGGTAATCACTACTTGCCACGTCATGTTGGCAGCCGCCGTAATCAAAACGTTAGGATTCGACCATGGTGCGTACCGGAGCAGTAACCTCAGAGCCGTACGAACCGAATGTGCCTCTGCCCCAACAGCATCCGGCCCGTCTCGAACTGGTCAGCGAAGCTCCCGAGACTGCCTCGGCGCCTGATCGCGAGGTCGACGACCACTTCCCGCGCCTGGGCGATACCAGCTTCCTCACCGGCGCGGCCCGCCACCGCCTCGCGGCCTACATCCACACCCAGCTCGCCGAACTCGAAGAGATGCCGTGACCGCACGCCGATGACATAAGCTGCGACACCGGCAATCATCGGCGGCAGAGGCGATTCACGCGGAGGAGTGGCGAGCTTGAGCGACGCATCGGTGGTGCTTCCCGAGCAGGTCCGCACCGAACTACGCCGCGGAGTGCGCAGCGTCCTCGTCGACACCGCAGCCCTGCGCCTGGTCCGCGAACGCTTCGACGACACCCAGGCAGGTGCACTGCGCCGCTACCTCGAAGCGTCCCAATCGGCGAACACTCTGCGCGCCTACCGAACCGACTGGATCGCCTGGGCAGGCTGGTGCGCGGCCGAACACCGACAGGCCCTGCCCGCCGACCCACTCGACGTAGCCGTCTACCTGGCCGCCTCCGCCGACGCCCGACGCGAAAACGGCACATGGGCGTTCAGCCCGGCCACCCTGGATCGCAAGTCCGCCGCCATCGCCGCAGTCCACGCCGCCAACGGACTCCCCTCACCGACCCGCTCCGACGTCGTGCGACTCACCCTGCGCGGCATCCGCCGCACCCGCCGCACCCCGCCGACCCGGAAACGCCCGGTCCTGCTGCACACCCTCGACCAACTTCTCGCCGAACTCCCCGCACCCGCCTGGCCCACTGAACCCGCGCGCCGGCGAGACGGTCTGGCGTTGCTGGTCGGCTTCGCCGGCGCACTGCGGCGCAGCGAACTCGCGGGCCTGCGCATCAGCGACGTACACGTACGCACCGACCACACCACCGGCGAACCGCTGCTCGTCGTGCACCTGCCGACAACCAAGACCGACCCGACCGGCATCGCCGAACAGCGCATCGCCCTACCCCGCGGCAAACACCCACGCACCTGCCCGATCTGCGCATTCGCCGACTGGGTCCGCCTGCTGGAAGTCCACGCCGACACCGGCGACGAGGGCACACGATCCTGGACGGCGAACAACCTCGCCGCCGACACCGCGATCCATCGCTGCCACGGCTTCACCGGCACCCGGCTCAGCACCGACTCCGACCGCGCGCTGTTCCCCACCATCAACCGGCACGGCTCGATCGGCGACACCGCGCTGTCCGGCCGGGCCGTGGCCGAACTGGTCAAGCGCTACGCGGCTCGTGCGGGCCTCGACCCCGACCTGTTCTCCGGGCACTCCCTGCGCGCGGGCTTCGCCACCCAGGCCGCCCTCGGCGGCGCCAGCGACCGCGAGATCATGCGCCAGGGCCGCTGGGCCAACCCCCGCACCGTCCACGGCTACATCCGCACCGCGAATCCGCTCGAAGACAACGCCGTCACCAAACTCGGCCTCTGAACCAGCCCGTACGGCGACAATCGGCCGTCAGCGCCGCACAACGCGATCGAAGCTCGCGAGCCACCGACAATGCCCTCTGATCAGACGATCCGGTCGAGTCGGAAGATGCGGAACTCGCGACCTCCCGAGCGCTGGAATTCCATCTCGTAGCCCGGCCAGAATTCCACGGCCTGGTCCCACACCCGCTTACGCTCGACACCGGCGATCTCGGTGACCGACACCGGGAACGCGGAGCTGCCGTCGAAGCGTGCCGATGCCGTGCGGGCCGCGCGCAGGTTCGCCGACCACGCCGGATGCTCCGGCTTGCCCCAGTTCGAGCCCACCAGATAGAAGCCGTCGCCGTCGGGCACACACAGCAGCGAGGTGGTGCGCGGCTGTCCCGACTTGCGCCCGACCACCGTGATCTCGATCGACGGGAGCCCGGCCAGATCGAGCACACCCCACCGACCGCCGCTGAGCCTGCGCAACAGCCGCTCGGTCGGCAGAACAACGCCGGCGCCACGCATCACCCAGGGCTGCGACGCGAACACGCGCGCAAAGCCCGGCAAGGGATTCCAAACCATCCCCGAATCCTGGCTCGAGCGAACCCGGTTCGCCCACTCACGACGGTGTGCTGAGAGCCAACTCACTCGGTGTGCTGGACGACCGATCGCCGCAGGCGGACCATAGGGGCATGGACGAGGCCCGAAACGAAGCCCGGCGCACTGCGGCGCAGGCCGAAATCGGCAAACACGGGCGGCTCGTTCGCGGCCCTCGCGACGGCAAGCTGCTCAGCGCGGGCATGCTGCCGTTCTTCCGCCTCCGCACACCGCGTGGGTACGGGATTCTGACCACCACGGGGCGCAAGACCGGTCTTCCGCGCGCGAAGTGCGTCCGGATCCTGCGCGACGGCGATCGCGCGTACCTGGTCCAGTTGATGCCGCCGCACGTGACGGTCGCGCAGCCCGGCGCGGTCAATTCCTGGCTGCTCAACGTCCGCGCCGATCCGTACGTCACAGTGAAGCTGCCCGACGGCACCCACAGCGGGATTGCCAGGGAGATCACCGACCCGGCCGAACTCGCCACCGCGCGCGCCCTGCTGTGCGACACCGTCGTGCTGGTCGACTTCGGCGAATGCACGCTTCACCTGCGCGGTATGCCCTCACGGGCGAAGATCCGGCGGCTGCACGAGTACTGGTTCGACACCGGCCGTGCGGTAGCCGTCGACCTCGCGGTCTAACGGAAGCCCCTCCCCTGTCTGTGCTGGTGAGTTCGTTTTTCATTCGAACATGTCGCGAATTGAGCGATGTTTGGGGCCATAACGAGGTGATACATATGTAGATGCGCATATCTACGTAACCACATGTGATTCTGTGACAAGTTCCGGGCCCGCCGCTCCGCCTCAATTCCCCGCACTGTTCCCCTCGATGTCGCACACTGATCTCACTCCCCTCCCCTAGCCCGCCAGGAGTGCCATGCCCTCCCCCAGTGGTCGACGTATCCTCGCTACGTTCGCTGTGGCCGCTTCGGCCCTGCTCACAACCGGCCCCTCCCCCGCTCTCGCCCGACCACCCGCACCGGCTCACCTGGCGCCCCTCGGACCCGAATTCCTGTGGGGCGTGGCAGCTTCCGGCTTTCAGGCCGAAGGTGATGCGCCGGACAGCAATTGGCGCCGCTATGTCGAATCGGGGAGCACGGCCGACCCCTACCTGAACTCGGTGGACTTCCGCGCTCGATACCGCTCCGACATCGCCCTTGCCGCGAAACTCGGTGTGCGGGTGTACCGCATCGGCATCGAGTGGGCCCGGGTTCAACCGCAACCCGGAATCTGGGACGACGCGGCGCTCGCGTTCTACGACGATGTCATCGCGGCCATCACCGAGGCCGGAATGCGGCCGATGCTGACCCTCGACCACTGGGTGTACCCGGGCTGGGCAGCCGACCGCGGCGGGTGGCGCGATCCGGAGATCGTGGCGAACTGGCTGTCCAACGCCCGCCGCGTCGTCGACCGGTACGCCGGCACCGACCCGTTGTGGGTGACGTTCAACGAGCCCACGTTCTATCTGGTCAACGATCTGCGGCACGGCGGCATCGGCGCGGCCGACGTACTGACGATGGGTGAACGAATCACCCAGGCCCACAACAGCATCTACGACTACATCCACGCCGTACACCCCGGCGCTCAGGTGACCAGCAACGTCGCCTACATCCCCAGCGCCGACGACGCGGTCAGCGGACCCCTGCTCGACCGGATCTCCGCCCGCCTGGACTACATCGGCATCGACTACTACTACGGTTTCTCCCCCGCACAGCTGCAAGTCCCCGATCCCGACCGTCTCTGGACGATTCCGCTGCAACCCGAAGGCATCTACTACGCGCTCGACCACTACGCGCGGAAGTTCCCCGGCCGCCCGCTCTACATCGTCGAAAACGGCATCCCCACCGAGAACGGCCGCCCGCGCGCCGACGGCTACACCCGCGCGGATTCGCTCCGCGACACCGTCTACTGGCTGCAGCGCGCCGCCGCCGACGGCATCCCGGTGATGGGCTACAACTACTGGAGCCTGACCGACAACTACGAATGGGGCTCCTACACACCACGTTTCGGCCTTTACTCCGTCGACGTGCTCACCGACCCGACGCTGACCCGCACACCGACCGACGCGGTCGCGGCCTACCGGGCGATCACCACGGCGGGAGGCGTCGGCCCCGACTACCGGCCGACGCGCCCCGTCGCTGCGTGCTCGCTCGTCGACGGACTCGCCAGTTGCACCGATCCGGTGTCGGTCCCCCGGTAGGGGTTTGAAGCGTCAACGTTTGCTCTACACTCGGGCGGGTGTCGAGCACAGCGTCACGCCCCTCCAGCGCCGTGAGCGGCAGGCAAGCCCGATGGCAGCCGCACAACGACAGCCGCCGGGAGCGGATCGTGCTGGCCGCAGTCGAGCTGATCGAACAGGCGCCCGCCGGCGTCGAGGTGCCGATCATCCAGATCGCCGAGCACGCGGGGCTCGCGAAATCGGTGGTCTACCGGCAGTTCGCCGGTCGCGACGAGCTGGATCGCCGGATCAGGAGCGAGATCGCCGACCGTTTCGTCGCCGACATCGAGGATGCCCTCGACATCGCCGAGGGATCGATCCACGAAATCCTGGTTCGCACGATCGGCGGCGTCGTCGATTGGATCCAGGACCATCCCCGGCTACACGAGTTCCTGCGGACAGGACCATCGGAGGCCGATCCCGATATCGACGCGATGAGCGCGCTGATCGACACCCTCGCGGGTTCGACCAGGGCGCTCGTCACCGGCCTGGCCGGTGTCGTGGGCGTGACCGACGAGGCCTCGGCCGACACGATGACCTTCGCCATCGTGTCGATGACCGAGGCCACCGTCACCCGCTGGGCCAACGACCCCGATCCCGCGCTCACCAGGGATCAGCTGATCGAGGAAGTCGCCTCCTACGCCTGGCACGTGGTCGACGGCGTCGCCCGCCGCCACGGCCTGAACCTCGACCCCGACAAGCAACTCACCGAGATCATCACCCAGCTGG
>NZ_JBHWZY010000377.1:0-6447 GCF_042727815.1 Nocardia sp. NPDC060220 | reverse complement strand
CTCTTTGACCGCTCGCGCGAATCCGCGCCCTGGTGGAATTACAGCCTTGCGCGTAGAGCCTGATCGTTGACGAGCCTCGCGATAAACCGTCTGAGCATCGTTGATGTAGTCGGCGAACGACCGACCGGTGTCATCGGCGGCAGTCTCGATCGCTGACACGAACTCGGGTGAGACCTCGACACCTTCCTTCTTGACGGTCAGTCGGAATACGTCGCCGCATGTGCTCGGGAGGTCGACATCGACCCGCGCCAACGAAAGGTGCTGTTCGGGCTGCCGATAGTTGTTCCACCCCCCAGCCTGTACGACCCGACCGTGGCGGTAGAAGTAGAAGCCTTGGCGGTCGAGCACACTCCCCACTGCTTTGTACTCGCTCACCGATGAACGTGGCGTCCAGATATGGGCAGTGAGCTGGACTTTTCCGACCGAATCGATGTCGGCAACGAACGCGCGTGGGTAGTCGCGGTGACCCGTAACCGGATACCCGAACGGGTTCAGCCCGACGACACCGAGGTTGGTGTAGACCGTGCCGGTTCGCACGTCCTCCACCGCGATCGTGATGTTGAAGTCGTCCCGGGCGAGGAAGCGGTGCAACTGCAGCCCGAGATGTGCCCCGAGTCGGTTGATCATGCGATCGAGGTAGCGCCCGGTCTGTGCGCTGCCGACGTTGCGGGGGAAATCCTTCACTCCATCCCATCGCACAACGGTGCCGTGCCATTCGATCGGACACTGGTGGTAGCGGTCGATCAGCGACTGGGCATACCGAGGTTCGACGATGTCGCATTGGAAGCCGTCGCGCGCCCGTTCCATGGCCCACTGGAGTCCCGCAGGCCTGGTCTTCTTGGTTCGGCTGACCACCGTGACGGCCGAGGCCTGACTCAACGACGCGGACTTCAAGCCGGTGCCGAACATGCCGAGGGAATCCGCCGCATAGTTGCGCCGACCGCCGACCGTCATCGCGACCTCGAGTTCGTCTTCGGTCATACCGACGCCGTCATCGATGATGAGCAGGCTCAACAGGTCGTCGCCGTCCCGGAGGAAGTGGATGACCACGTCCTTCGCGCCTGCGTCGATCGAGTTGTCCACAAGGTCGGCAACGGCGGCTTCGAACCCGTAGCCCTGACTGGTCAGCGCTTCCATGTATCGAGCGTCCGGCGGTAGATGCTTCTGCCCTGCCGTAGGCACATCGAACTGCCAGTCTGCCGTCATCGCCGCCCCAAGTCACCAGCACGAATAGTTGTCGAACTCTCCGAGTTGATCAGCGGCGACGTGTGCCTTGTTACAAGCGAACTCTGCGGCAGGCGCGGGGAGACAGGCGGCTGGTCGGACGGCGCCGTCGCAACAGCACCGAGCAACTCGGTCGACGACATCGCAGACACCCGGTCGATGAGGATGTGCCGCGAGCACCGATACCTCGTGAGTTCGAAATCGACGAGGGCCATCGAGCGCGCACGCCCGGAAGTTGGCAGTAGTGCATCGACGCGCTTGCCGACATCAACGATCGTATGAACCGCAGGTCGGCTGTCAGATAGTGGTACGTCTGTTCACATGTACCTGGGCTGGGGTTTTCGTTGCCATGCACAGTGATTCGGCGAAGTTCTGGCGCGTGGCGGCGGGAAGGGGGACCCTCGGAGTAGAGGATCGCGTTACCCAGGAGCCGCATGACTGTCAGAAGTGACCGTGAAGGTGGCTTGCCGGAGACATTGCCCGCGCTGGAGCAGTTGCCGGCGGATGAGGCTCGGGATCTGTTCGAGTTGATGAGGGCCGCGAGTACGTTCGAGGCGGCCGCGTTGGACAAGTCCATCGATTCGATGGTCTCCGCGTTGCCGCGGCCGTTGCGCCGGGTGACGAAGAAGATCATGTTCGGCGGCAGATGACGGACCTGACTACGCGGGCGCAGTTGATTCTGCTGGCGCGGACATTGCATGTTCATCCGCAGCGGTTGGATCACCTGCGGTATCTGGGGGCCGATCGGCTGCATGCGTTGCATCAGCAGATCTCGGGGGTGTTGTTCGATCAGCACACGGACACGTTTCGGCGGATCAGCGCGCTGGTGCCGTTCATTCCGTTGACGATCTCGATTCCGCTGGTGCAGAAGCTGGTTCCGCCGATGATGACGGGGCGGGCGGCGGGGTCGGTGGGGTTGGATCATCCGGGCAAGGCGGCGGAGACGTTGACGATGCTCGAGGCGGGGTACGCGGCGGATTGTGCGCCCTATCTCGATCCACGGGCCATCGAGCAACTGGCCGATCAGATGGCGCCGGGGCCGATCGTCGACATCGTGAACGAGTTGCTGCGGCGGCAGGACTATGTGACAGCCGGCCCGTTCTTGTCCTGTGCGACACCGGAATTGATCGCGGCGGTCGAGGCGGGGGTGCGCGATGACGCGGGGCTGATCTTCTCGGCTGCGTTCTCCTACGACGTCGACGTGCTCAGTGCGGTGGTTCGCCAACTGCTGGATGGGCCGCATCGGCGGGTGCCGCGGATGACGCAGACGGTGTTGGCGGGTTCTCCCGACCTGCAGCATGCTGCGCTGTCGGTGTTTTCCCGGTGCGCGCCCGATGTGATCCGCCGAGTCGGTGACATTCTGTTCGGGAATGCGCAGCCCGGTGATGTCGCGCGGTTGGTGCGCAACGCGCTCGCGCTCGGGGCGGTTCCCGAATTCCTCACCCTGGCCGGGTATCTCACGCCGCTGGGGCTGTGGACGCTGGTCGGCAATCCGGTGTTCAGCGATCCGGATGTCGGGGTGGATCTGGTCGCGCCGATGGATGGGCGCGGCGATGCGGAGAGTTGGCGTGGGTTGTTCACGTTGATGTCGCGGATGGATGACGATGTCAGGAGCGCTGTGGGGTACGCGCTGGCTCTGCTCTCGGAGTCCGCGGTGGCGGAGTTGCCCGCGCGGGCGACCGAAACCGGTTGCTGGCCTGCGTTACTCGATCTGGTGGCGGTTTCCGGGGAGCGGGGGCAGTCGCGGTTCGGGTCGATCTGGGCGCAGTTGGGGCCGGAACGGCGGGCCTATCTGCATCGGTGCATCACCGAGCTCCGATACGACACCAGGTTGGCCGAGATCACGGCACTGGTCGAGCCGGTGGAGGTGGATCTGCTGTTCTATCAGCGGCGGCAGAAGGGGCGGTATCGAGGCTGACTCGGGTCAGCCCTGCCATCGGCCCCAATCTCTTTGGGCGTGCAGCACAGCGGGGTCGACGACACCCCAGATGCGGATCTCGAACCGATAGTCACCGGGCTGAGGCTCGAGGAGACCTTCCACCGCATGCACGCCGGGGGTCGGAGAGAACACCCGGCGTAGTCCGAGGACATCGGCCCATTGATCGACCACCCGGCCCGGGTGCTGCGAAAGATGGCTACCGGCTTGACCTTCCACAGACAGGACGGCCTCCATGCTGTCATCGCTGGTCACCGACGGCGCCACGAACCAGGTCAACGGCAACAATCCGACCGCTTTGCCGAGTTCGTTGAGATGTTGGGCGACAGCCGCCTCGATCGCCGAGCTCAGCTGGGACAGATTCATGGGTTAGGTATAGCGCGCCGACGCAGACGGGGCGAACTCATGGCTGAGTGCGGGTGAAGCGGCTCCCCCACTCCCGCAGCTGCGCAACCAGTTCCGGCGGGCCGAGAACGCGGAAATCTGCTCCTACCTTGCCCAGCAACAGGATCGGCCAGTCGAGCTCGTCGACGGTCATTTCTATGTGGGTGCGGTTGTCGGGGAGGGCGGTGATGGTGCACCAGCGGCCCACTCGGGCGTGGACGTCGGTGGCCGGGGCTGCTATTTCGGCGGTGACGATATAGCCGGAACGGCGGGCGCCGATGGCGTTGTGGACGAAGGTGGCGGCGTCCGGGGCCGGAAGGGTGCGGGGGCGGAAGCGGGCGCCGGTGCTCGCGGAGCCGGTGAGGCGGTCGACCCGGAAGGTGCGCCAGTCGTGGCGGGTGAGGTCGTAGGCGACGAGGTACCAGCGCCGGCCCAGGGAGACGAGACGGTGGGGTTCCACTTCCCTGGCACTGGTGCGGCCGTCCGCGGCGGTGTAGGTGAAGGTCAGGCGTTCTTCGCGACGGCAGGTGAGGGCCAGATCGGTGAGGACGGCGGGGTCCACGTCGGAAAGGGGGACGGCGGTCCAGGCGGTGGATTCGGTCATGGCGCGTAAGGCGTCGACGCGGCGGCGTAGGCGGGTGGGCAGGACGGTCACCAATTTGCCGAGTGCGCGGATGGACGGTTCGGCCAGGCCGTCGCCCGCACCCTGAGAACCGGCTTGCAGGCAGACGGTGATGGCGACGGCTTCGTCGTCGTCGAGGACCAGGGGTGGCATGGCCGCGCCCGCGGCCAGCTGATAGCCGCCGTCGACGCCGGGGCGCGCGTCGACGGGGTAGCCGAGTTCGCGAAGGCGGTCGATGTCGCGGCGCAGGGTGCGGGCCGAAACACGCAGACGTTCGGACAGTTCCGTGCCGGACCAGGACCGGTGGGTCTGCAGCAGCGACAGCAGTCGGAGGGTGCGTGCGCTCGTATCGGCCATATTCCGAGTATCTCGCAATTGCGGTCAGAAACTGGCCGCAATGGGTTCTACCTTGGGTTTCACAACACCGACAAGCAAAGGACCCGGACATGACCACGAGCACCCAGATCGACACCGAGCGCACCGACATCCTCGAGATGCTCGCCAAGCACCGGCACTTCCTGCGCTTCACTGTCCGCGACCTCACCGACGAGCAGGCGGGTCTGCGCACGACCGTCAGCGAGCTGTGTCTGGGCGGACTGATCAAGCATGTGGCCGCGGTGGAAGCGAATTGGGCGGGTTTCATCCTCAACGGGCCCGCGGAAGCCCCCGATTTCTCCTCGATGACCGAGGAACAGCTCGCGCAGTGGGGCGAGATCTTCCGGATGCTGCCGGGCGACACGCTCGAGGGCGTCCTGGCCGAGTACGAGCGGGTGGCCGCACGCACCGACGAGCTCGTGCGCACCCTCCCGGATCTGAACGTGAGTCAGCCCCTGCCGGAGGCCCCGTGGTTCGAGCCCGGCGGACGCTGGACCGCCCGCCGCACGCTGATGCACATCATGACCGAGACCGCCCAGCACTCCGGGCACGCCGACATCATTCGTGAATCGCTGGACGGAGCGAAGTCGATGGGGTGATCTCGGCGAACAGGGACTCGGCCGCCGCACGGTGTTCGGTGGCGGCAGCCGGGTCCGTCGCGTCGAGAACGTCGGCAATGCCCTGGTGCGCTGTCGCCTCCTCGAAGCGATGTCCCAGTCTCGGTGCCAGGGACAGGGTTTCGCGGTAGAGGTCGAGGGATTGTTCGGGAAGTCCTGCGAGGCGGCAGGTTTCGGCGTAGCCGTTGAGGAAGTGGATCTTCCAGTGATCCTCGAAAAGGGCGTCCAAGAGGGCGAAGGCCTCACGGTGACCGGCGAGGGCTTCGTCGTAGCGACCCATTTCACGCAGGGCGACGCCCCGGCAGTTCAGGCACCAGGCTTCGTTGTGTTTGTGGCCGTCCTCGCGAGCGAGGGCGAGGGCCTGGTCGAGGTGGTCCAGGGCTTGCGCGGGTTCGTCCGCCGCGATCGCTACGCCGAGCGTGATCTGGGCCTGCAGCGAGGGGTTGACCGCGGGGATCGCGAGGGCTTCGCGGGCGAGTTGGACGGCTTGTTCGCGATGACCCAATTGGAGCAGGGCCCAGGCTTCGCTGGCGATGGCGTCGGCGGCGCTCGTCGGGCAGCCGCCGGTGGCGTAGAGGTCGCGGGCTTGGCGGAACAGTTCCAGTGGTTCTTCGATACTGCCTTCGTCCCAGCGCAATTGGGCGCAGCGCATCGTCAGTTCGGCTCGGGGTAGCGGGTCACCCACTGCGGCCACCAGGGGTGCGGCCGCGGCGTACGCGGCGGCCGCTTCGGTCATCCGCCCTGCGTTGTATCGGGCGAAACCCAGGTCACTGTGAGCTTCGGCGAGTTGGCGTGGGTCGCCGAGATTCTGTGCGGCGGTGAGGGATTGCTCGAAGAGCGCGTTGAGATGTGTGGTGCCGCACCGGCGGGCGAAGAACGCGCGCATGAAGCGCGGCAATTCGCAGACGTGGGTGTCGGCGCCGACTTCGACGGCGGCGTAGAACACGGCCATCAGGTTGGTGTACTCGGAGACGAACCAGAAGAACGCGGCGTCGCGGCCGGGGAACCGCGGCAGTTCGGCGGGCGGTGCGCCGGCCGAGACCGGGCGGGTCGGCGACAGGAACGGCATGGCGCCGTCGGCGGCGGCCGCGGTGTGCACGTAGTAGTCGAGGATGCGGTGTAGTGCGCGTTCACGGTCGGCGGGGGTGTCGTGTTCGAAGGTGGCGGTGCGGGCATGCTGGCGGACCAGGTCGTGGAGGCGGTAGCGGCCGTCAGCCGGTTGCTGGACGAGGTGCGCGTCGAGGAGGTCCTCGAGCATGGCGCGGGCGCTGCGCAGCGAGACGTCGGCC
>NZ_JBHWZY010000376.1:0-6452 GCF_042727815.1 Nocardia sp. NPDC060220 | reverse complement strand
TAATAGACAGCCGAAGTCTCGCGCGAGAAGCAGATGGGTGGTCTCGGCAAGGAGACCACCGACCGCGAGATCCGCGTCGTCGACCTCACCGACTTCGACAACCGCCGCGCCGAGATCACCGACGAACTGTGGGCCGCCGCCACCGAGATCGGCTTCTTCCAGCTCTCCGGCCATGGCATCCCGCAGGACCTGATCGACGAGATGTTCGGCGCCACCGCCGATTTCTTCGCCCTCCCCGAGCAGATCAAGGGGCAGTACCCCCTGGTCAAGCAGAACAACGCGGGCTGGGAGAGCCTGAGTCAGGTGCGCCCGTCCATCGGGGTTCCCGATCAGAAGGAGTCGTATCAGATCACCCGGCCGCACATGGACCAGCTGTGGCCCAGCGAGACCGAGCTGGCCGGATTCCGCACCCGCGTCCTCGATTTCGAGAGCCGGGCCTGGGCAGTGGCGATGCGGGTGCTGTCCTGCTTCGCCGACCGCCTCGGACTCGACCGCGAACACTTCACCGCCGCACACGATCCCGGCTCCGAGAGCTACCAGAGCGCCCTGCGGCTGCTGCACTACTTCGCTGTTCCCGAGGAACTGCGCGGCGTTCCCGGACGCTGGCGGGCCGGCGCGCACACCGACTTCGACTGCCTCACACTGCTTTTCCAGCGCGACGGGCAGGGCGGGCTCCAGGTGTGTCCCGGCAAGGAGATGCAAGAGCAGCAGTGGACCTCCATCACTGCGTCGTCGAGCCTGATCACCTGCAATATCGGTGACATGCTCACCCGCTGGAGCGACGACCTGCTGCCGTCGAACTTCCACCGCGTGCGCAGCCCCGGCGAGGGCGAATACCAGGGCGAGCGCTACAGCATCGCCTACTTCGCCCAGGCCGACCGCGATGCCGTCATCCAGGGGCCCGCGGGCAAGTACCCGCCCGTCACCGCGGCCGACTTCCTGACTCAGCGGGTACAGGCGAACTACCGCCCCCAGGGATAATCACCGCAACCAACGGAAAGGGCACTGCGATGACCGAAGCCTCGCTGCTCGGCCAGTCTGTCCATCGACGGATCCGGCAGATGGTCCTCTCCGGCGAGCTGATCTCGGGCCAGTCGCTCAGCGTGCCCGCGCTGGCGACCGAGCTCGGGGTCAGTCGCAGCCCCGTCCGTGAAGCGGTGCAGCAGCTGATCTACGAGGGTCTCGCGGTCAGCGCACCGCATGCGGGGGCGAAGGTCGCCGCCGTCGACGACGATCGCATCCGCGATGTCCTGGCGGTCCGCGCCGCCCTCGACGGTCTCGCCGCCGCCGCGGCCGCCACCCGCCTCACCGAGGCCGACCTCGACAAGCTCACCGGCATCATCACCGCCCAGCAAGCGCATCTGGACGACCCCGCCGATCCCGCTCGCGACGCCCAGCTCGACCTGGAGTTCCACACGTTCATCCGCGACGCCTGCGGCAACGCGTGCGTCGTCGACGAACTGGCCCGCCTGGAAGCCCAGGCCCACCTCTACCGCGGCGACCTGTGGTGCTCGGCCCGCAACCGCCGCGTCGCCCTGCGCGAACACCGCCGCATCGTCGAAGCCCTCGAATCCGGCCACCCCGAGTCCGCCCGCGCGGCCGCCGAGGCGCACGTGCAGGGTCTGCTCACCCGCCTCGCCAGGCAATAGCAGCCCGAGTCGGCTCCCGGCAGTAACCGTCAGCGGTGATCGCGGTACGCGGGGGCCTTCGCGGTCCCCGCCGGGGTCAAGGTGTGCAGCAGCGGCATGGTCCGATGCGCGACCACCGTCGACAACACGATCACACTGTGCGACCGCACCACCGACCCGGTCCGATCGATGCTCAACAACACCGCCTGCAAACCGGCATGGGAATCGGCCCCGATCCGGCACAGCACGTCACCGGATCCGGTCGTCGCGTACGCCTCGAGCACTCCCGGAATCGCCGCCAGCTCCGCGCTCACGGTATCCAGCGCGCCCTGCGCGATCTCCAGGGTCACGAACGCCTGCACATCGAAACCCGCTGCGGTGACATCGATCTGCGGATCGTAGGACGCGATCACCCCGGATTCCTCCATCCGGTTGATCCGCGCCTGCACCGTCGCCCGCGCGACCTTCGTCCGCCGCGACAGTTCGAGAATTCCGGCCTTCTGGAACTCGTGCATCGCGGTGAGGATCGCCAGGTCGAGCTCATCCAATTTCGCGGGGGTGCGCATGCGAAGACCTCCATGTCCGGTTGCTATTCAAATTGTCCATCATTTGTGGGCATTCGGTGGCTTCTCGAGCCAGCCTGCTCAGACAAAGATGGTGTAGTTGCCCACCTGCGGCCCGGCGCGATTTCCTAGGTCATGACCATTGAGCAGCAGCTCGTCGGGCTGATCGAGCACGACGACAGTGTCGATCCGTTTCCGGTGATCGGATGGGACGCCCTCGTCTGGGTCGTCGGCAACGCGACCCAGAGCGCCCACTTCCTGCAGTCCGCGTTCGGCATGCGGCTGGAGGCGTACTCGGGCCCCGAGACCGGTAATCGCGACCACAAGTCGTTCGTGCTGCGCAGTGGGGGAGCGCGATTCGTGATCACCGGCGCGGTCGACCCCGACAGCCCGCTCGTCGCCCACCACGACCGCCACGGCGACGGTGTCGTCGACATCGCGCTCGAGGTCCCCGACGTGGACCGCTGCATCGCCTGGGCTCGCGATCACGGCGCGACCGTCCTCACCGAACCGCACGACGAGACCGACGAATTCGGCACCGTGCGCTCGGCCGCACTGGCCACCTACGGCGACACCAGGCACACCCTGATCGACCGCTCCGGCTACGCGGGTCCCTATCTCCCCGGCTATATCGCGCGCACCTCCACCCGCGAGCCGGGTAAGCGCGTGTTCCAGGCCATCGACCACGTGGTCGGCAATGTCGAACTCGGCATGATGGACCGCTGGGTCGACTTCTACCGCGACGTCATGGGATTCACGAACATGGCCGAATTCGTCGGCGACGACATCGCCACCGAGTACTCCGCGCTGATGAGCAAGGTCGTCGCCAACGGCAATCACCGGGTGAAGTTCCCGCTCAACGAACCGGCGGTGGGCCGCAAGCGTTCTCAGATCGACGAGTATCTCGAGTTCTATCGCGGCCCCGGCGTCCAGCACATCGCACTGGCCACCGGCGACATCCTCGAAACCGTCGACGCCCTGCGCGCCGAGGGCGTCGAATTCCTCGCGACACCCGACACCTATTACGAGGATCCCGAACTGCGCGCTCGCATCGGCGCCGTGCGCGTACCGGTCGACGAACTCCAGCGCCGAGGCATCCTGGTCGACCGCGACGAGGACGGCTACCTCCTGCAGATCTTCACCCGTCCCCTCACCGATCGCCCCACCGTCTTCTTCGAACTCATCGAGCGACACGGCTCACTCGGCTTCGGAAAGGGCAACTTCAAGGCCCTTTTTCAGGCCATCGAGCGCGAACAGGAGGCTCGCGGCAACCTGTGACCGGGTCCGCGGACCTACTACAGTTGCGGCCATGCGGATCCCCTCGGCGATCATCACCGGCATGACCTTGGTCGTCATGCTGACGTCGTGCGGATCGGGGGGCGACTCCGATACGCCGACAGGACCCAACCGACCACCACCGAAGGTCGCCTCACTGGGGCCCTTCGTCGGTGAGTGCGGCCACGTCACCGACGACGAAGTGCGCAACCTCGCCGGCCTCGGCCAAATCGCGCGGGTCTACAAGAACGCGACCGGCTGCAACTGGCAGTCGGCCGGAATGAATTCCCCCAGTGTCACTTTCGCGTCCTACCGGGGCAGTCCGATCGAACGTGAGAAGGCGTGGGTGTCCAACGTGGGGCGTGCACCGGAGACCATCGACGTGGGTGGGCATACCGGCTTCATGGCGCTCGACCCGCAGAGCGGCACTGTCTGCGACCTCGCCGTGCAACTCGACGACGACTTCTTCGAGTGGTCGATGTCCACCGGCATCTTCGCCACCGGCGGCAACCCGTGCGACCGGACCAGGAAACTGGCCGAGCTGACCGTGGGACGGCTGCAGTGAGCGCCGGCAAGGTCGCCGCCGCGGCGCTGATGCTCACCCTCGCGCTGGCAGGCTGCGGCCAGAAGATCGAGGGCACTGCCCAGCCGCTGGGGAAGGGCGGCGGCGGTGAGACGATCAATACCGACTTCGACAAGCTGCTGCGCGAGTGCGAGGTGGTGGCCGCGGCCAAGATCGGCGAGATCATCGGCAACGCCAAGAGCGTGAGCGCCTCGTTCAGCGGTGCCGTCTGCATGTGGGACATCGAGGACGCACCCGGTGGGGGCGCTATGGCCAGCCTCAACTGGTACGAGATGGGTACGCTGAACAACGAGAAGACCACCAACGACAAGTTGGGCTACACCTCCGGCGACATCACCGTGCAGGGCCGCAGGGCGTTGCAGGTGCGCAGACCGGGCGACAACGACTCCTGCGGCGTCACCGCCCCGGCCGCCGATGTCGGCGTCGTCGGGTGGTGGATCAACTACCGGCCCGGCTCGGCGCACCCCGATCCGTGCGCGGGCGCCCAGAAATTGGTCGAGCTGACCCTGGATCTCGCCCGGTAGAAGGCTTGACGCGGCCCCCCGCTTTGACCCCGAATCGGGCACGCGGGTATCGTGGATCCCTGTGCCCGGATTACTGCGGGCAAGTTCGTGTGTGAACGTAGGCCAGCGAAAGCGGCCGATACGTTCCAACGTGCCTTGAAAAGGGCACTGAGCGCCTCAGCGACACGCCCGACCACGGGTTAAGGGAAACGTGGTCTGACGTGCGGGTGAAAGCTCGATGAACTGCAAGACACTGCACACCAAGCGCAATTACCAATAAGGAAAGCCGGTCTATGCCAACCATCAACCAGCTGGTCCGCAAGGGTCGCCGCGACAAGGTCACCAAGACCAAGACTGCGGCCCTGAAGGGGAGCCCGCAGCGTCGTGGCGTGTGCACTCGCGTGTACACCACCACCCCCAAGAAGCCGAACTCCGCGCTCCGTAAGGTCGCGCGTGTTCGCCTGACCAGCGCGATCGAGGTCACGGCGTACATCCCCGGTGAAGGCCACAACCTGCAGGAGCACTCCATGGTGCTCGTTCGCGGCGGTCGTGTGAAGGACCTCCCTGGTGTCCGTTACAAGATCATCCGTGGATCGCTCGACACCCAGGGCGTGAAGAACCGCAAGCAGGCGCGCAGCCGCTACGGCGCCAAGAAGGAGAAGAGCTGATATGCCACGCAAGGGCCCCGCACCCAAGCGTCCGCTGATCAACGACCCGGTCTACGGGTCCCCGCTGGTCACTCAGCTGGTCAACAAGATCCTGATGGACGGCAAGAAGTCCACCGCCGAGCGCATCGTCTACGGCGCCATGGAGGGCCTGCGCGAGAAGACCGGCACCGACCCGGTCGTCACGCTGAAGCGCGCGCTGGACAACGTCAAGCCCGCCCTCGAGGTGAAGCCCCGCCGTGTCGGTGGCGCCACCTACCAGGTGCCTGTCGAGGTCCGTCCGGGCCGCGCCAACACCCTGGCGCTGCGCTGGCTGGTCAGCTACTCCCGCGCCCGTCGCGAGAAGACCATGGTCGAGCGTCTCGCCAACGAGCTCCTCGATGCCAGCAACGGCCTCGGTGCCGCCGTGAAGCGTCGCGAGGACACCCACAAGATGGCCGAGTCGAACCGGGCCTTCGCGCACTACCGCTGGTGATAGCCCGGCCCGTCACTTAAAAGGGAGAATTTCGTGGCACAGGACGTGCTCACCGACCTGAACAAGGTCCGCAACATCGGCATCATGGCCCACATCGATGCGGGCAAGACCACCACGACCGAACGCATCCTGTTCTACACCGGTATCACGTACAAGATCGGTGAAGTTCACGATGGCGCGGCCACGATGGACTGGATGGAGCAGGAGCAGGAGCGTGGTATCACCATCACCTCCGCGGCTACCACCTGCTTCTGGAAAGACAACCAGATCAACATCATCGACACCCCCGGGCACGTCGACTTCACCGTCGAGGTGGAGCGTTCGCTGCGCGTGCTCGACGGCGCGGTCGCGGTGTTCGACGGCAAAGAGGGTGTCGAGCCCCAGTCCGAGCAGGTGTGGCGTCAGGCCGACAAGTACGACGTGCCGCGTATCTGCTTCGTGAACAAGATGGACAAGCTCGGTGCGGATTTCTACTTCACCGTGCAGACCATCAAGGACCGTCTCGGCGCTCGTCCGCTCGTGATCCAGCTGCCGATCGGCGCTGAGAACGACTTCGAGGGCATCGTCGACCTGGTCGAGAACAACGCCAAGGTCTGGAAGGGCGAGACCAAGCTCGGCGAAGAGTACGAAGTCGTCGAGATCCCGGCCGACCTCAAGGAGAAGGCCGAGCAGTACCGTCAGGAACTGCTCGAGACCGTCGCCGAGTCCGACGAGGCACTGCTCGAGAAGTTCTTCGGTGGCGAGGATCTCACCATCGAGG
>NZ_JBHWZY010000375.1:0-6454 GCF_042727815.1 Nocardia sp. NPDC060220 | reverse complement strand
GGCGCAGGAGGGGCCTAACCGTCTTCCTACCGGTCGCCGTCAAGGCTCGCCGACGGCACGCCCGTCGTGGTGGGCACGGCGCCCGTCGTCGCCAGAATCGTCGCCGCGACCAGTTTCGGATCGTCGATCATCGGCACATGGCCGACGCCCGGCAAGATCTCGAAGCGGGCCCGCGGGAAGCGCTCCCGGGCGATGCGGCCATTGACCGCCGGCGGCAGGATCGCGTCCTTCTCCGACCAGGCCAGGGTGATCGGACACGGCAACTCCGACACCGACGCGATCTGCTCCCTGGTGTCGAGCACGTCTTCGGTGACCGTGCACCCGATGAGGTCGGCGGCCGCTGTCAGTGCTTGCGCCGGTGTCAAACGATCAGCGCGACAAGCGATATCGCGCAGCGCGAGCCGCCGGACCACCGCCGATCGCATGACCACCGGTTGAACCGGTCGCGACAGCTGGACCAGGGCGCCCAAGCGGCGCAGCTTCCTGACCGCGTCGGTCTGCCCATGGCCACCACCATCCCAGAACCCGGCAGGTGAGAGCGCGCAGACGCTCAATGCCCGACCCCGCAACGCGAGCTCGATGGCCATCCACCCGCCGAGCGAGTTCCCCGCGAGATGAGCCTTCCCGATACCCCGCTCGTCCAGCATGCGCTCCGCCGCGTCGACGATGTCGCGCACCTTGACCGGACGCTCGCGCACCGCCGGCCCGCCCCGATGCCCGAGCGCTGTCAGCGCGACCACGTCGTGGTGATCGGTCAGGCGCGGAACGACGTCTTCCCACGCCGCCGCCGACATGGTGACGCCATGGAACAAGACGACCGAGGACTTACCGGAACTCATGGGCAGATGCTACTCACCCCGGTCGACGCGTTCGGCCTCAACGCGAGCCTTCGCCCCACAGACACCCCCCCGATCGGCGGCGCCCGCAGCACACCCGCACTAGGAAGCGCCGGTGGCGAATTCGGCGAGACGAGTGGAGACCACCTCGGGTCTGCCGTCGTTCTGATGAGCCGCGGCAGTGAGGACGTCGATGTGGTTGTAGCCCGGGAGGTGGATCACTTCATCCTGGGGACTTCCCGAGTCCGCAACCGGGATACCGCCGCTGCTGCGGAAAGTCAGGATGGGGTTGCGATCCACGCCGTCGAGATGGATGTGATGAACGGCGAACGACGGTGCCGTCGTCTGTTGGAGGTCGAGGCTGAGACGGGTGGGGAAATACCATTCGGTGAAGTCGAGGGGTGGTTCGCACAGACTGCGGGCCAGTTCACCGATGGCGGTCACTTCGCTGGTCGAGGACGTGTAGGGGGCGGTCAGTTCCGTTGTGTCGTCGTAGTCCGCCCAGAGGTAGAGGGTATCGGGGTGGTAGACCGTCGGCGAGACCTTCGGTGCGTCGCCGAACATGCCCATCACCAGTGGGCTCAGTGCGATCGAGTCCGGAAGGGGGAAGGATTTCGGGCCGATCGGGCCGCCGGTGGGGAAACCCACACTCGCTTGGAGGAATCCGAGTGGTTGGGAATTGTCGTCGAGGATCGCGCCCAGCACGGCTTCGTTGGTGGCGTTCAGGTCACGCACATCCGGTTGTCCGGTGACGAACATGGCGGCGTCCTGGGAGAGCAGGGTTCGCAGGGTTGCGGCGACATTGGGATTGTCGGGCAGTCGTCGCACGAGGTCGTTGACACCGTCGGGACTCAGTCTGGCCGCGAGGCCTGCCAGGGCGAGCAGATTGGTGGTTTCGGGATTGATCACCGCGGGCAGGCGTAAGACCGGCAGCGCGGTATCGAGTTGCAACGACACAGCTTCCACCGATCCGGCAATCAGCGCGGGAAGCTCGGGGACCTGAAGGCCGCGCAGGCTCAGTCCGGCTTGAATGGTGGTGTCGAGCGCGAAATAGCCCGAGCATTGGTTGTACCCGGCGTCATCGGTGGTTGCCGGATCCCCGTCGAAGTCCCACTCCGCGAAATAGCCGGTGACGAAGCCGCCCAGCGAATGGCCGCCGCACAGGACCTTTCGCTTGCGCACCGCTTGGTCGGGGAATTCGATCCGCAGCACGTCGTATTCGTCGCGCAGGGTTTGTGCGAGCCCTTGATCTCGCAACCACGCTGTTGCCGCACCGTCGGCATATCCGCTGAACCGGCGACCGTCGACATCGGCACCGCGGAAGTAGTAGTCCGCTGCGGTATCGAACGATCCGGTCCGTAAGGCCGCGGCGACCCCGGTGTGGTCCTCCAAGCAGTTCGACCGACGATCCAGTGCCCAGAATTCGATGTATCGTCCCGACTCCGCCGCCGACGCGACAGTGTTGCGCGCCACGCTGTCGAAGGCGCCCGCCCCCTCGAAGACACCGGGTTGCGCGACCAGGACACGCTCGGCGTCGGCCGAGGACCGCGGTCCGTCGATCGCCCGCCACCGCAGATACGACAGGGTGTCGCACGCCTGCGGATGCGGCAGGCTGCCCGGCGGCAACGGCACCGCGAGAGTGACTTTCGATGCGACGACCGACGTCACCGGCGACGAAGTCGAGTACACCGTTTCCGTCCGGCCGGGCACCTCACCGCTCGCGACCGGGGCCGCGGCAGACACGCCGATTCCGGCCATCGCCAATGCTGTCACCAATGCCGAGACGCTGTTTCGCCGAAGTCGCATACGAACATTCCCTTATTCACGGTCACCGATATCGAACCCTGTCCCACTGTGAGGTAACCGGAATAGGCCCGCACCTGTTTTCGATCACAACAGCGAGCCGAACGAAGCGCAGCGGCATCACAACGAACACCCCGGTCCGAGCCGACTTCTTCAGTCGCAGAATGGCATTACAGAACGGTCGACACTTCGCCACATCAGTCCGTTCATCGATTCACAGGGGCCGGAGCTACGACGTTTCAGTGTCAGAGAGTTCGTAGGCCTGGCGGAACAGCAGCGTACCCAACACATCGTGACACTCGGCGCGGCATCGGCTCTCGCCAGATCCGAACGCGCAGAACATGTTCGTGGATGCCGGGGGCCAGCTGGCCGAGCACATGTGCCAGGTGCAGCTCCCCGGGGTGAGATGTCATTACACACTCCCTGGCTAGTGACCGGGTAATTGGGTGGCAAGCCCCGAACGGGTGCGGCAGTAGCTCGGATGTCATCGCTTCGCCCCGCTTCGGCGTCACTGCCTCGGCAGACGCATGACGATGGCCCCGGCGGCTCACACTGTGATGAGCAACCGGGGCCTTTCGGGTTGTGCTGTTCGTGTGCGTCGCATCGGGATGCGGGGAGCCGTCGTCAGAAGCGCAGTTCTCGTATCGTGTTGAGGTCGATTCCGTGGCGTGCGTAGATCTTGATCGTGTTCTCGCCGGTGAGGTCTGCTTCGGTATAGCCGAGCAGTTCGGCCACACGGATCACGTCGGCCTTGGTGGCGGCCTCGATCTCGAGATACGGCGGGATCCCGGGCCAGGTATCGAGTTCCAGCTCTGCGCCGTCGAGGGTGTAGCTGATCCGCTTGGTTTCCTGGTACGACTTGGCAGAGAATCCCATCATCTCGAGCAGGGCGTTGGTAGCGGAGAAGTCATCGACACTCACCTCGACCTCGTGTGTGCCGTCGATGGCGTCGCTGGTGATCTCTTTGACCGCGAGCGTGGTGCTATTTCCGTTGTCGCGCAACCTGATCCACTTGCCGTCAACACCGGGGTTGATGTCGTAGACGTAGCGGCGCATGAACCGCTCACCAAACTTCTGGCCGCCTTTGTCCAGGATGCGGCGGTCGATGGCGTCGGGATCGATGTCGAGGATCTTCGCTTCGTGCTCGATGGGCACGGGGTCTCCTTCGGGCGTGGGTTTGGGGTGAGGTTATCCGACTCGGCGGGTCGTGAGCCGGGTGTACTCGGCCTCGCGGAGTCCGAGGACTTCGGTACGCAAGGGGCTGGTCAGAAACTCGTCCAGCGGCAAGCACAGGTCCATGCGCTGGATGCACACACCGACCTGCCAAGTGCAGGTGCGGTCGTAGAAGAGGCGCACGCCGTAGAAGCCTTCCTGGCAATCGGTGCCGTTATTGAACCGGCATCCGGCACAAGTTTGCGGTAGCCGGACGGGGCGGATGTGCTCGAAGAGGATGCGCCGTCCATCGGGCAGGCAGTAGGCGGTGCGAGAGTTGGAACCTCCGGCCGTGACGTAGTGGGCTTCAGCAACGGCACCCCGCTCGGCAAGGATGCGTTCGATCGCGGCGATCGAGCTGTCGCCGTGGTCGAGTGACATGAGCAACCGCACGGTCAGGTTCGGGGAGAACTCATCGAGTAGCCGGTGCACCCGTGGCGCATGGGTGTAGTCGGGGACGACGATATTGGCGCTGGCTTTGACTCCATGGGTCTCACACGCCGTGATCGAGCGTTCGAGCGCATCGATTCTGCGTTGGGCCAGAACAGGATTGCGGAATCGGGGGTGCTGCACCTCTGCCAGCTCGGATGCAGTCGTGCCGAAGACGGAGAAGTTCACCCGGTCCAGCCCGGCAGCGGAACAATCACCGATCACACGCTCGCCGCGTTCACCGTTTGAGGTCATGCCGACTCGCAACCCGGCATCGACGGCAATCTTGGTCAGCGTGGCCACGCCCGGATGCAAGGTCGGCTCGCCGCCGGTCAGGTGCACCTCGGTCAATTCCAGCGCCTCACCGAGCACCGTGAGCGCATGGGCGAATTCATCGTTGTCGGGTACCGGGGCTGGGAGGAAGGCCGCGCCGTTGGTCTGGGCGTAGATCGACATGCGCCCGCTCGCTCCGGCAGCCAGGAACTCACCAGGCAGACGGTTTCGGTTGTCAACGGCTACCGGTGTGCCTTCGTTATGACAGAACGTGCAGGTCAAGCCACATGCGTCAATAATCTTGACGCGCACGGTGGTGTCTTTGTCGACATGGACGGGGATCGCAGCACAGGACATAGCCGTGCTCCCTTCGTTCAGTGGTGAATGGTGCCGGTCGGGGAGGCAACCGGTGTGGGTCGGCGTAGCGATCGCGCCGGGCTGGTGGTCTGTTGGTAGCGCGGGTGGCGAGCGCTCGATTGAGGTCGGCGCGGGTGTCGTCGCGGTAGACGCCTAGGTGGCCGCCGGTGCGGCGCGGGTGAGGCCGTGAGGTGTCATGTGGTCTCACCAGGCGCGCGCGGCGGGCATTCGGTTGGTATCCGGGTCAAGGCAATAGGTACAGGCGTTCGCATGGCAGGCGGGGAAACCCCGCGCAGTGTCTGGAATCCACGGCGACGGTGCCGGGTCGGCGGGCGGCCACCTCGCAGACGAAAATCAGCGCCGCCGTCAGGCATGCGACGAAATCCATTCGCACACTGAAGAACTGGATCGTGAGATGGATATCGGGTTCGTCAGGGCAGGGTGAGTGACCGCCGTGGTTCATCGCCTACGCCGCCCGTGTAGGCACCCCAGGGCGCATTCGATGACGACCGCGCCGGAGGGGCGGAACACGCTGATAGCCGGAGATACCCACGTACGGACCATCAACGGGTCCGGTGCCGGGGACGGCAACGCGATATCGCCTTCACGAATAACCACCACCCGCGCTTCCCATAATCGGGCGACCTGTTGCGGGTCACCGATCGGCCGGATATCAGCCCTCACCAAGAAAGTCCACATGGCTGCGCGGGGGTGGCCGATGATCGGCAGCGGCGCGACCCCACGAGCATCGAGGCTGGTTTTGACCCGGTGCGCGAGATCGGTCGGCATCACTACCGCACCGACCAACCCGGCCCGCATCGTGATCCGCCCGGTAACCGGGTCGATGATCGTGGGCAGGGAACACACTCGGCGGTAGAACTCACACCGCGAGCGCGGTGTTTCGGCGAATGTGTTGGTGGGCGGGCCGGTTTGCGTCATCGCTGGCCCCCCGGCGGTTCAGCGGGCAGGACGTGTGGCCCGGGGCCGGGCGCCTCGAGTGGTGTCGGTCCGGGCGCTGCCCTGACCCATCCGGCTTCGCGCATCGCTTCCAGCGTGGTCACAAGGTCGGCCAGCGGCGGCCGGGGCGCGGGGGTCGGCGGGGTGAGGTGGCTCATCGAGTCGCCTGCCGGTGCGGGCGACGCTGCCCGGCCGAAATCTGCCATTGCGCCCGCCGATTGTGGAAGGCATAGCCGTTGTGGCGCAACGTGTGCAGGACACGCGACACACGCCACCTCTGTGTGTTGAGGTTGTGGGCGATCGTGTCGGCGGTCAGCATCCCGCCCCGCTCGAGGAGGGCGAGAACATCGGTTTCGAGGGTGCTGGTCATCGGGGTCACCTCTGTCTGTCGGCTCGGCGATCTGGGGGGCGCTCGGCGGTGGCTTCGCGAACCCGTCGTCGGTCGTCATCGTTTGGGCCCATTTGGGAGGGGCGTGATGATGTCGTTGGGCTGTTCCAGCACACCTCGTTCGGCGGCAGCATGTAAGGCGCGCGCAACGGGTAGGTGTGTGCGCCGAGGGTGTGTGGAATTGGCCGATGGTCGTCAC
>NZ_JBHWZY010000374.1:0-6465 GCF_042727815.1 Nocardia sp. NPDC060220 | reverse complement strand
AGGATGATGCGCCACGACACCACGTCGACAGCGAGATGGTGAATCACCAGCCACATCAGGTCGGGTCCCGAGCCGTGGAGATCCCGCATCCAGACGGCTTGAACGAGCACACCCTTGCCCGGGTCCAATCGATCGGCGGCCTGCTGCAGGTGACGGTCGACCTCGGCGGCGTCCCGTCGCTCGAGGCGAACATCGACAAGCGCGGCGTCCGGGTCGACCGCGTTCGGCTCGAGTACCTCGACGTAGCTATCAACCGAATCGCCGCGCAAGACCGCGCGCAGCATGTCGTGGCGGTCCAGCAGGGATCCCACTGCGCGCACGAGGCCCGCTCGATCGACCCCATCGGGCAGCTGCACGAGCGCGGCCTGCGCGAATCGGTCGTAATGACCCCGATCCAGCATTGCGCACATGATCGGCGACAACGGCAGCGGCCCGACGCCGCCGCCGGGCAACTCGGCCAACTCGGGCGTATCGCTTGATTTCGTCGCCGTGGCCGCCAAGCCCGCAACGGTCTTGTGCACGAACACATCCTGTGTGGAGAAACTCAGGCCATCGGCTTTGGCCCGCGCCACCAGCTGGATCGACAGAATGCTGTCGCCGCCCAGGGCGAAGAAGCTGTCGTCCGCCCCGACCAGAGGCACGCCGAGCACCTCGGTGAACAGCCGTGCGATCGCCTTCTCCCGGGCGGTGGCCGGCGGCCGGCCGGCCGGCGCGGTCCCGAACTCCGGCTTCGGCAGAGCGCTGCGATCGAGCTTGCCGAAGGCGTTCACCGGGAGGCTGTCCAACGCGATGATCACCGCCGGAACCATCTGCGGCGGCAGCGAATCACGGGCGAAGCGCTGGAGTTCGAGCGGTTCGATCCGACGGCCGCTGACCGGGACCACATACGACGCCAGCACGGTCGTGCCCGCGTTGTTGTGCACCGGCACCGTCACGGAAAGATCCACGTCCTCGTGTGTGGTGAGCGCGGTGTCGATTTCACCCGGTTCGATCCGGTAGCCACGGATCTTGACCTGGAAGTCGCCGCGTCCCAGCAATTCCAGCGCCATCTCGGCGTTGTCGCCGGTCCAGCGCGCGATGTCGCCGGTGCGGTACATCCGCTCGCCCGCGCCGCCGTACGGGTCCGCGACGAACCGGGCGGCGGTTTCGACGAACAGATGGCTGTATCCGCGGGCCAATCCCGGCCCGGCGAGATACAGCTCGCCCGCGGTGCCGTTCGGCACCGGTTGGAGCGTTCGGTCCAGCACCATCGCCGCGACGCCACGAAGGGGGCCACCGACCAGGTGGGCGTGACCGGGTCCGAGCACGCCGCCGGCGGCGGTCACGGTGGCCTCGGTGGGACCGTATTCGTTGTACATGGACAACGACGGCGCCCACCGCTCGATGACGTGCGGTGGACAGACGTCGCCGCCGACCACGAGCACGCGCACGTCGGTCGCCGGATGCGGGTCCACGGTTGCCAGCATCGTGGGCGTCAGGGTCAGGTGGGTCACGTGCTCGTCGGCCAGCAGTCGCGTGAGCGGCTCGCCGCCGGTCACCTCGGGCGGCACGATCACCAGCGCGGATCCGCTCGCGAAGCAGGTCAGAAACTGTTCCATGGAGGCGTCGAAACTGGGCGAGAGCGCATACGACACCCGAGAGGTCGCGTCTATTCCGTAGGTGGCGGCGCGGTCGGCAATCAGATTCGCGAGGCCGGTGTGGGTGACCTGAACGCCTTTCGGCGTTCCGGTGGATCCCGAGGTATAGGTGATGTAGGCGATATTGGACGGGCGCAGTGGCCGGATACGGTCGTAGTCGGAAATCGGCCCGCTGTCGGCGCCGCCTTCCCCCAGGGTCGCGGGATCATCGAGAACCACGCAACGCGTCGCCGGTGGGACTCGGTCGCGCAAGTCGTCGATCGTTATCGCCACGGTCGCGCCGCTGTCGGCGATCATGTGTTCTACCCGCTTGCGCGGGTACTCGGGGTCCAGCTGGACCACCGCGGCCCCACATTTCGCGATCGCCCATGTCGCCACCACGGATTCGACCGAGCGTCGCAGCATGATCGCCACCGCCGCGTCCGGGCCACAACCCAGAGCTATCAGATGCCGGGCCAGCTGGGAGGATCTGTCGTCCAGCTCGCCGTAGGTCATCGTCTGCCCGGCCGAGACGATCGCGCACGCACTGCGATCCTGGCGCGCGCTCTCGGTCAGAATCTCGGGAAGCAGCCGTGTTTCGACTCCGATCGGCCCCCGCACCCGCGGCAGGGTGGACCGCTCGTGTACGTCGAGCAGCGACAATCCGCTGACTCGACATTCCGCTCCCCCGGCGAGGAACTCGTGCAGGAACATACGGAACCGCCGGTGGTGGCCAGCGAGCTCGTCCGGGGTGTAGGCGTTCGGATTTCCCTGGAAATCGATATGCGTACTGTCTTTGCCCGCACCCGGGTAGATATTGACGAAAAGGTCGGCGGTAGGGCCTGAGGTGAGGACGTTGAGGCGGCCTGTCGTGTTGCCGAGCACAACCTCGTTCTCGATCAGCATCAGGTTCACGGCAGGCCCGAAGGACGCCGCCTCGTCGCGCGCGATCCCCATATCGTGGAATATGTCCTCCTGGCGGTAGCGCTGCCGCCGCAGTGCACTCGTCAACTCACTTTGCACCGCGGCGATCAGTTCACCGACGTTGCGGCCGGCCACCCGCACCCGCAGCGGCACCACGTTCGCCACCATCCCCCCGGAACGGCGCAGCACGGCGGAGTGCCGACCCGAAACCGGCAGGCTCAGCATCACTTCGTCGCTTCCGGTCATCCGCGCGAGATAGGCGGCGAACGCCGCGACGATGGTCGGAGCCACGCTCTGACCATGTTCGAGCGCGACGCTTGTCAGCAGACGCGCGGTGGCGTCGGGCAGCTCTGTGCTGACCAGCGCCGGATGGATGGTGGGCTTGCCGACGCGACCGGCCAGGCTGACGGCGGGCGGCGCGCCTGCGAGATGCTCCAGCCAGTAGTTGCGGTCGTTGTCGAAACGTGTCGAACCCCGGTACGCCAGGTCCTGCTCGACGATGACCTCCAGGTCCTGCGCCGCGCACGATGCCGGTTCCTCGGACTTCACCCAAGCGTTGTACAGCTCGGTCATCCTGTGCAGCATCGTTACCGCGGCGAATCCGTCGAGCGCGATGTGGTGCGCGCGCTGGTACCACAGGACATGGTCCTCGCCGACCCGGAACACGATGCTCGTCACGAGGTCGTCGTTCAGCATGTCCAGCGGAGCGGAATAGTCCTGAGCCATCATCGCGCGCGCGGTCGCCACCGGATCGGCATGATGGCGCAGGTCCACGACCGATACCGGACCTCCACGGTCCTCGTCGACGAACTGACAGGGCTCTCCATCGACCTCGATCAGTCGCGTATGCCCGGATCCGAACTCGCGACTGGCGGTTCTGCAGGCCTCGGCAAGCAGTTCGGCGTCCACCTCTCCGACGACCTCGACGTATTGGGCCACAGAAATCGGTGACGATTCGGTGAGGTGCTGGGCAAACCAGATCCCCCGCTGCGCCGCCGTCAGCGGAAAGATTTCGAATGACGGGTGTCCGCTGCCGTTGGACCCAGCACCGGAACCGTTACCGGAATCCTTTTTTTGGGAATAGCGGAATGAGCCGATTTCCAACCGCTTCGACCGGTCCTGACTGTCATCGATGCGACTCTTTCGGCCCATTTCGACCTCCCCTCTTACAGCTCACTTCAAGATGTCGATTATATAGCCGCAAAGTTGCCGAATCCGATTTCCGGAACCTTTCAACATGGTCACGAACACAGAAAGGACGTTTAGGACGTCGCCGCCGTGGCGATCGGCATCCCGACCTGGCCGACCCCTGTTCGACATCCTCTCCGATGGGCCGTCCCAACCGTCCGCCCAGAGTCGGATCACCCGCGGTACATGCATCGGGTACCGAATTCAGCACGATTCGGAATCGATCCACAAAGGTGGCGCAGACACTTGCCGCACCGCTCCGATCGCTATACCGTGTCGTGGGGGATGTGGACCGAACTCCCCGGCCACAGCATTCCCGAACACGTGAATGCCAATAGTTAACTGCAATGATTCTAGCGCTGGTCGAAGAAACCGACGCATCGCAGGATCATCGAGAAGTTATTTGATTTGCGATGCTAAATATCCGCTCGCCCTCGGATGGCGAGCGGAGAAAAGTCCATTTTGCGAAATTTATTCTGCAACTATGACAATTCGCCTGGCTCGACAACGAGCCCACTGTCACAACAAGCATTGTTCGAGGAGCGCGCAGATCAGAAAGGGCGCTTGGATCGGATGACCGCCGCGAGGTATTCGTAATCCGCGGCCCGCGCGGAAGACCCTCGATACGCGAGCCCGATCGTGCGACCGGGAGCGGGGGCCGTGAAGCGGGCGGTGCCCAGATTCGCGCGCGCGGTCTCGGCGGCCACGGCCATCTCCGGGATGAGCGTCACCCCGAGCCCGCCGGCCACACACTGCACGACCGTGGTCAGCGAGGCGGCACGGGTATCGCCGACCGTCCCGGGTTGCACGTCGGCCGAGCGGCACAGGTCCAGAGTCTGATCGCGCAGACAGTGGCCCTCGTCGAGCAGCAACAGCGGCAGGTCGGCGAGCGCGGGCGCGGCCAGGTCGGTGCGGCCGGCCAGCTCGTGCCCGCGGGGCGTGACCAGCACGAATTCCTCGCTGTAGAGGGGGATCTCGACCAAGCCGTTGGCTTCGGTCGGCAGGGCGAGCACCGCCACGTCGAGCACACCGGTGCGCAACCCGTCCAGCAGCCGCGCGGTCTGGTCTTCCACCACCTGGGGTAGCACCCCGGGCAGTTTGCGGCGCAACTCGGGCAGCAGTTCGGGCAGCACGTACGGGGCGACGGTCGGAATGATGCCCACGCGCAGTGTGCCGCCGAGGGTGTCGCCGGTCGCCGAGGCGACGAATCGATCGGCGGCTTCCAGGGTCGCCATGGCCTGCGGCAGCAGTCGCATTCCGGCGGCGGTCACCAGCACGCGGCGGGTGCTGCGCTCGATCAGCTGGAGCCCGAGTCCGTTTTCCAGTGATGCCAGTGCCTGCGATAACGTGGGTTGACTCACAGTCAAACGCGCTGCGGCGGTGCCGAAATGCCGGTATTCGGCGACGGCCACGAACGCACGCAGCTGCGACAGGGTTGGCTGATAAGTCTGATCACTCACACCTATCAGTGTACGACCAGCAATCGGCTTTACCTTTCAGTAGGCTGACATCAACCACACCACGAATGAGGAGACGAAGCATGGCTCTGCTGACCATCGGCGACCAGTTCCCGGCATACAACCTCAAGGCCGTCATCGGAGGCGACCTCTCCAAGGTCGACGCGCAGCAGCCCGACGATTACTTCACCCAGATCACCAGCGACGACCACGCCGGCAAGTGGCGCATCGTGTTCTTCTGGCCCAAGGACTTCACCTTCGTGTGCCCGACCGAGATCGCCGCGTTCGGCAAGCTGAACGAGGAGTTCGCCGATCGTGACGCGCAGGTGCTCGGCGCCTCGGTCGACAACGAGTTCGTGCACTTCCAGTGGCGCGCACAGCACGAGGATCTCAAGACCCTCCCCTTCCCGATCCTGTCGGACCTCAAGCGTGAACTGGCCACCGCCTCCGGCGTTCTCAACGCCGACGGCGTCGCCGACCGCGCCACCTTCATCGTCGACCCGAACAACGAGGTGCAGTTCGTCTCGGTGACCGCCGGTTCGGTCGGCCGCAACGTCGACGAGGTGCTGCGCGTGCTCGACGCCCTGCAGTCCGACGAGCTGTGCGCCTGCAACTGGAAGAAGGGCGACCCGACCATCAACGCGGGTGAGTTGCTCACCGCCAGCGTCTGAACCACTTCCCCACCGAAACACCCTGAAGGAGCCCCACTGTCATGAGCATCGAGAACCTGAAGAACTCTCTTCCCGAGTACGCCAAGGACCTCAAGCTCAATCTGTCCTCGCTGGCCCGCACCACGGTGCTCAACGAGCAGCAGCTGTGGGGCACCCTGCTCGCTTCGGCCGCCGCCACGCGCTCGGCGACCACCCTGCGTGAGGTCGCCGAAGAGGCCGCCGACGTGCTCTCGGCCGAGGCCTACGACGCCGCGCTGGGCGCCGCGTCGATCATGGGCATGAACAACGTATTCTACCGCGGTAAGGCGTTCCTGGACGGTCGCTACGACGATCTGCGCGCGGGCCTGCGGATGAACATCATCGGCAACCCCGGCGTCGACAAGGCCGACTTCGAGCTGTGGTCGTTCGCGGTGTCCTCGATCAACGGCTGCGCGCACTGCCTCGAGGCGCACGAGAAGACGCTGCGCGAGGCCGGTGTGTCGCGTGAGGTGATCTTCGAGTCACTGCGTGCGGCGGCGATCGTCGCCGGTGTCGGCCAGGCGGTCGCGTCCACCGAGGCGCTGGCTTCGGCTGCCGTCTGATTCGTCGGTTTCGCGCCTGTTTCGAGGC
>NZ_JBHWZY010000373.1:0-6469 GCF_042727815.1 Nocardia sp. NPDC060220 | reverse complement strand
GACTGGCTCCTGGCCGGCTTCCACACCACGGTGTTGCCCATCAGGGCGGGCGCGGTGGGGAGATTGCCCGCGATCGCGCTGAAGTTGAACGGTGTCACCGCGTAGACGAACCCCTCGAGCGAGCGGTACTGCATCCGATTCCACACCCCGGGTGCGGAGATCGGCTGCCCGGCCAGGATCTCGCGGGCGAACGAGACATTGAACCGCCAGAAGTCGATCAGCTCGCACGGTGCGTCGATCTCGGCCTGGTAGGCGGACTTGGACTGCCCGAGCATCGTCGCGGCCGCGATCTTCTCCCGCCAAGGCCCGGAGAGCAGGTCGGCCGCACGCAGGAAGATCGCGGCTCGATCGTCGAACGGCATCGCCTGCCAGGCGGGCGCCGCGGCACAGGCGGCCTCGACCGCGGCGGCGGTTTCGGCGGTGCTCGCGTCGCGCAGGGTGCCCAGGACGGCGGCGTGACGATGCGGTTGGACCACGTCGTAGGAAGGACCGTCGCCGGGCAGATGGCGACCGCCGATCACGTGGCTGATCTCGGTGGGGGAGGCGGACAACTCGACGAGCGCGGTCTGGAGGCGGCGGCGTTCCGGGCTGCCCGGAGCGAAGGTGCCGACAGGTTCGTTGACCGGTGGTGGGGTGGTCGCGATGGCGTCCATGAGTGCGGCTCCTGCGTCGTGGGGGAGAGCGGGATGTGACGTAGTCAACACCGATCGGCAGCAGTCATAATCATCTGATCGGATGAATATCCGAGCCCGTCTTTGTCCGATCGACCAAACCGGAGGTACCCGATGACCGACGGGTCCACCACGCTGCGCGGGCTGCTCGCCGCGCTCGACCACGCCGTCGCGACCCTCGTCGACGCGCCTGCGGGCGAGGAGGTCGCGGTGCGAACGGTCGCGTTGGCCGAGCCTGCTGACCTGCCCGAACACCTCGACGCCGAGGGCGCCCTGCCCGAGGTGTACTTGCTGGTCGGCGTCGACGCCGACGCGACCGAGCGGTGGTTGCGCGAAGTCGGCGACCGTGACCCCGCGCAGCGGCCGCGCGTGCTGATGACCAAGAGCGCCAACGACTCACCCGCGGTGCGCGCCGCCGCCCACACCGCGGGCGTCGCGCTGGTGCACGTGCACCGGCAGGCGCGCTGGGACCAGGTGTTCTCCCTGATCCGGCGGATGCTTGCCCGTTCGCCCGGTCAGCGCGCCGCATCCGACGAGCACGACCTGCTCGCCCCCGACACCGACCTGTTCGGGCTGGCTCAGGTGCTGGCCAGGGAAACCGGCGGCATGGTCTCGATCGAAGACCCCCAATCGCACGTCCTGGCCTACTCGGCCTCGGACGCCTCGGCCGATCAGCTGCGCATCCAGTCCATCCTCGGACGGGAAGGCCCGAGCGACTACCTGCGGATCCTGCGGGAATGGGGCGTGTTCGACCGGGTGCGGCGTGGTGACGAGGTCGTCGATGTGCCCGAACATCCCGAGCTCGACATCCGCCGCAGACTTGTCGTCGGCATCCGGCGAGGCGCCGACGGCGCGCAAGCCAGAATGCTCGGGACCATCTGGTTGCAGCAGGGTGCGGGGCCGCTGCGACCCGACGCGGCGCAGGTGTTGCGCGGCGCGTCGGCGGTGGCGGCCCGGATCATCGCGCGACGACTGGACGCGCCGTCGACCGAGGCGCTGCTCGTGCGCCGGTTGTTCGGCGCGCACGGTGACGGCGTCGACGTGCCCTCGGTGGCCGCCGCATTGAACCTGCCGGCGACCGGTCCCGCCGCGGTGATCGGCTTCGCGCCGATCGGCCCGGCCGCGGGACTGGCCGCGTCGAGCGGTTTGATCCGGTTGCACGCCAGCGCTTTCCGCGACGATTCGGTGACCGAGTCGATCGGCGAGCGCGTCTATGTGCTGTTGCCCGCCTACCATTCCGAGCGCGGTGTCGGTTCGTGGGTGCGCAAGCTGGTGACCCAGCTCGAGCAGACGCGCGAACTGATCGTGCGGGCCGCGATCGCCGCACCGGTCGCCGGGCTCACCGCGGTCGCGAGTGCGCGCGCCGAGGTCGACCGGGTGCTGGACAGCCCGGTCGCCGACCCCACGGGTGGCCGGGTCGCCACGCTGGCCGATGCCAGGACCGCGGTACTGCTGGCCGAGATCATGGAGCTGATCCGCGAGCGCCCGCGCCTGCACGATCCGCGCCTGGCCGACCTCGATGCCTACGATCGCACTCACGCTGCTGACCTGCGGGTATCGGTTCAGGCCTATCTGCGGGCGCACGGTGAGGTCCGTGCCGCGGCGGCCACGTTGCGCGTGCATCCGAACACGCTGCGCTACCGGCTGCGGCGAGTGGAGGCCATCCTCGGCATCGATATGACCGACCCCGAGGACCGGTTGCTGCTCGATATTCAGCTGGCCGCGCTGCCCGGTACGGCGATTGCTCAGAAATAACACAGATATTGCAGTTAGTCTGCAATAGTCGTTCGGGTCGGACGGTCGTGGAACGAAGGAGTAACGGTGAGCAGTGCACACAGGGGCCGGGGCGAGCTGTCGCGGCGCGGGATGCTGGGTGTCGGAGTCGGCGCGGCTGCCGCGGTAGCGGTCGGCGCGACCGTCACCGGATGTGGTGACCGACCCGCCGGACTCACCCCGTCGAGCACCCAGACCGACCCGACCGAGGCCATCCTGGAGGCCAACCGCGCGCTGGCCGACACCTTGCCCTTCGGCGATACCGCCGACTTCGCCGACGCCGACCGCGGCTGGATCGCTTCCCTCGAGCCGGGCACGGTGACCGATCCGTCGGGGAAAGTGGTGTGGGACACCGACTCCTACGACTTCCTCGCCGGTTCCTGTCCGCACTCGGTGAACCCGAGCCTGTGGCGGCAGTCCCAGCTCACCGTCAAACAGGGCCTCTACGAGATCGCGCCGGGCTTCTACCAGATCCGTGGCCTCGACCTGTCGAACATGACGTTGATCGAAGGTGAGACCGGCGTGGTCGTCATCGATCCGCTGGTCTCGGCGGAGACGGCGGCGGCCGGGCTCGCGCTCTATCGCAAGCATCGCGGTGACCGGCCGGTCACCGGCCTGATCTACTCCCACTCCCATGTCGATCACTTCGGCGGCAGCTACGGCGTCATCACCCCGCAGGACGTCGCGGCCGGTCGCTGTCCGGTGATCGCGCCCTCGGGATTCATGGAGCACGCCGTCGCCGAGAACATCTACACCGGTACGGCGATGGCCCGCCGCGCCGCCTACATGTACGGCGCCGCCCTGCCGCGCGGTCCGAAAGGTCAGGTGGGAGCCGGTCTCGGACAGACCAATTCGGTCGGCACGATCGGCCTGATCCCACCCACCGTCCATGTCACCCGCGCCGACCAGGAAGAGACGGTCGACGGCGTGCGGATGGTCTTCCAGCTGACGCCGGGCACCGAGGCGCCGTCGGAGATGAACTTCTACTTCCCCGATCGCCGCATCCTGTGCATGGCCGAGAACGCCACCCACACCATGCACAACATCGTCACTCTGCGCGGCGCGCTGGTGCGCGACCCGCATGTCTGGTCGAAATACCTCACCGATTCGATCAACCGGTACGGTCGCCGGTCCGATCTGGTGTTCTCCTCGCACCACTGGCCCGTCTGGGGTACCGATCGGATCGTGGAGTTCCTGTCGCTGCAGCGCGACATGTACGGCTACCTCAACGATCAGACGCTGCGACTGCTGAACCAGGGCTACGTCGGCGCCGAGATCGCCGAAATGCTGCGGATGCCGCCCGCGCTGACAACGTCGTGGTCCACGCACGGCTACTACGGCTCGGTGAGCCACAACGTCAAGGCCGTGTACCAGCGGTACATGGGCTGGTTCGACGGCAACCCGGCGCACCTGTGGGAACACCCGCCGGTGGAGAACGCGCGCCGCCACGTCGACGCGATGGGCGGCGCCGACGCGGCCCTGCGCACGGCGCAGAAGGCCTACGACGCCGCCGACTACCGCTGGGTCGTCCAAGTCGTGAACTACGTGATCTTCGCCGACCCCACCAACAAGACGGCAAAAGACCTGCAGGCCAGTGCCTTCGAACAGCTCGCTTACGGCGCGGAGAACGCCACCTGGCGCAACTTCTATCTCAGTGGCGCCCACGAACTGCGCAACGGTTCCTTCGGCACGCCGACCACGGCCAACTCCGCGGCGATGGCCTCCGCGCTGAGCGTGGAGCAGGTGTTCGACGCGGTGTCGCTGCGGATCGACGGTCCAAAGGCCTGGGATGTCCGGATGAGCACCGACTGGCGGATCAGCAACGAGGACAACCGCGTTCACCGCGTCGAACTGCGCAACGGCGTACTCGTGCACTACGACCGATTCCCCGGTGACGCGCTGCCCGCACCCGACGCGACGATCACTCTCACCCGTCAGACCCTGATCGCCACCCTGGTCGGTGGCGCCGACCTGCGCAAGGGCGTCGCGAGCGGTGACATCGCCCTCGACGGCGATGCCACCGCACTGGCGAAGCTGCCCGGTCTGATCGACAAGCCGGACCCGAACTTCGCCATCGTCACGCCGTGACGAGGTCAGGACCCGGTGGGTACCTCGCCGACCGCCTTGGCCGGATCGATCACGCCGAACACCTCGCCCTGGGGCGCCTGCAGAATGCCCATCCGGCCGAACGGGCTGTCGTCGGGGCCCATGATCACCGAAGCTCCCAGTTCGGTGGCCTCGGCCAGCGAGCCGTCGGCGTCGTCGACCTGGATCCAGGTGAGCCAGTAGGGCGGGGTGCTCAGCGCTGAGGCGTCCATCATGCCGCCGATCTCGTGGCTGTCACCGGGCAGCGCGAAGGTGGAGTAGGTGAAGGTTTCCCCGTCGCCGATCTCGTTGTACTGCCAGCCGAATACCTTGTCGTAGAACTCGTGTGCCTGGTCGTAGGCGGGAGTGTGCAGTTCGTTCCAGCAATAGGCGCCGTGCTGGTTGAACACGCCGGCACCGTGGTGTGCCTTGGCTTCCCACACACCGAAGACCCCGCCTGCCGGGTCGGCGGCGATGAACATCCGCCCGACGTCGAGAACATCGAACGGCGGCATGAACACCTGTCCGCCCGACTTGCTCACCCGCTCGGCGATTTCGTCGGCGCGTTCAGCCGCGAAGTAGGTGGTCCACACCGACGGCATCTCGCTCATGCCCTCGGGTTTCGGACCGATGCCCGCCGCCGGTCGGCCGTCGAGTGTGGCCATGAGATAGCCGCCGGCTTCGGCGGGACCGTCCTGGACCTCCCAACCGAACAGCGTGCGGTAGAAATCGCGGGCGGCGGTGGTGTCGTCCACCTGACAGTCGATCCAGCAGGGAGTCCCCTGCGGCCAAGCTTCGTCGCGTGTCGGCATTGTCGAACGTCCTCCTCGGCGATGGATGTAGGCCGGTCCCAACGGCACCGGCATGGGTCGAGTCAACCACCGGCCACCGACATGAACGCGGAGCCACAACCGCGCTGAACTGGAACAACGTGTGTTCACAGCGACAGTCCGAGCGGGCCGACGATCACCCGGCGAACTCGTTACCCCTGTTACAGTTTCCGCGCCGATCGTGCGGTGGCTTGGTCAACGTCGGAAACGAACCGGTCGGGAGCGACTCATGGTGGTTAGAGGTTCGGAACGCGGGTTGGTCCGGATTCTGGTGACGATCCTCGCGGTGGTCGTCGTGCTCGGCTGCGGCGGCGGTCTCGCCGGTGGACAGCCGCCGGACGCGCCGTCCGCGCGGTGGACCGCCCAGCACGACGGCCCGGGGGCCTACCCCGAGGTGCGGGTGGAGCGCGGCGTCCAGATCGCGATGAGCGACGGTGTGGTGCTCAAAGCCGACGTCTACCGCCCGGCCGACGCCGCGGGCGTGATCGAGCAGAAGCCGCTTCCGGTGATCGTCAGCCTGACGCCGTACTCGAAACTCATGACCGGGCTGATCGAATCGGCCGCCGCGATCCCGGGCCTGCAGTCCACCGCCGTCGATATCGTGCGCAGGCTGAACCTGTCCACCACCCCGATCAGCGGTTTCGGCGACCTCATGCAGGCACTGGACGGCGGCATGATCCAGACCATGCTCGGCGTCGACCGCAAACTGGTCAGCGCCGGCTATACCGTGATCGTCGCCGATGTGCGGGGAACCGGCCTGTCGCAGGGCAAATGGGACACCCTCGGTGCGCGCGAACAACTCGACACCCGCGAGGTGATCGACTGGGCGGCCACGCAGCCGTGGTCGAACGGGCGCATCGGGATGAGTGGTGGCTCCTACTCGGGGATCAACCAGTTGCGCGCCGCCGAGAACGCCCCGCCCGCGTTGCAGGCGATCTTCCCGGTCGAACCCGGCAGCGACCTCATGCGCGACGTGGTCGCCCCCGGCGGCGGCGTCGGCACCACGTTCCTGCCGATGTGGCTGAACTCGGTCAACCAGCTCAAACTCGTGCCCGACGTGGCCTCGATGGTCGACGGCAGTTTCGACTGGACCTGGTTCAAGGATCGCCC
>NZ_JBHWZY010000372.1:0-6472 GCF_042727815.1 Nocardia sp. NPDC060220 | reverse complement strand
CCGAAGATCCCCGCTTCGGTGGTCGCGGTCGAGAGCGTCACTCCGGCTTGCGCCGCGAGCGGGCCGAATTCGGCGAAGACCTTCTCGACGAAGAGCTGTTCCCCCGCGACGTCGACGTAGTGGACGCCGGCGGCGATGGCGGCGCGCAGCACTCCCTCGCCGCGACCGGTGTAGTCGGGCAGCGTACTGATCACGGCGTCGACGTCGGCGAACGCGGCGACGAGCGCGGCGTGATCGTCGGCGGCGGCGACGCGGACCTCGGCGGCGAGTCCGGCGAGCCGCGCGGCGTCGCGGCCTACGGCCACGGTCTCGATACCGCGCTCGCGCAGTTCCCGCACCGCGAATGTTCCGACGTGGCCACTGGCTCCGTAGACGGCGATCTTCATGTCGTGTTCCTTGTGCTCATCGGGCTGATGAACACAGCGTATGAACGATTCGTGAGACAAGAAATCATCCAGAATCTTGTCTGGATATCCGACCGTCTCTGCGAGTACCGTTTTGAACATGGATCTGCTGAGCGATGTCCTGGCCACCGCGAAGACCGGCAGCCCAGCCTCCGGCATGTTCGTGCGGCACGCGCCGTGGGGTCGGGCGTATCCACGCATCGAGAGCGCGGGCTTCCATGTGATTCTGCAGGGTTCGTGCTGGCTGACGCGACCCGATGCGCAGCCGCTGGCACTGGGCGCCGGTGACGCGGTCTTCATGCCTCGCGGGGTGGCCCACGATCTGCTCGACCAGCTCGACAGCCCGGTGACCGAAACTGCGGGCCCCGAGGATGTCCGGATCGTGACGGGGCCGGGCGCTCCCGCGACCCTGCTGTGCGGTTCCTACCAGCTCGCCGCCGACCGAACCCATCCGCTGCTGACGGAACTGCCCGAGGTGGTACACATTCCGGCCCGGCTCGGCACGCATCCGTCGCTGCGCGCCGCGGTGGACCTGCTGGCCGACGAACTCACCCACCCCCACCCCGGCGCCGACGCGGCGATACCCCCACTGCTGGACCTGCTGCTCCTCTATCTCCTGCGCGCCCGGCTCGCGGACTCCGCCCAGACGACCGGCTGGGCGGCCGCGGTCGCCGACCCGGACATCTCCCGCGCCCTGCGCGCCGTCCACGACGACCCCGCCCACGGCTGGACCGTCGAATCCCTCGGCGCCCGAGCAGGTCTCAGTCGCGCCGCCTTCGCCAAACGTTTCACCACGCTGGTCGGCGAGCCCCCGCTGACCTACCTCACCCGCTGGCGCATGCTCACCGCTGCCCGCCTGCTCCGCGACACCGACCACCCACTCTCGACCGTCGCGAGGCACACCGGATACAGCTCCGAGTACGCGTTCAGCAAGGCCTTCAAACGCGAATTCGGCACGGCACCTGGCCGATACCGCTCGACATCGATCGAGGTCCTGCTGGCGGGCGTGCGGTAACCGTCAGTCGAGCACAGCCGTAGCCTCCACCTCGACGAGCAGATCCGGCTCACCGAGCGCAGCCACCCCGATCAACGTGATCGGCTTGACCGGATCCACACCGAGCTTCGCCGCCGCCCCGGCAACGCCTTCGCCGCTCCTCGACACGCGAGATCAGTTGAGTTGGGCTACAGCGGCTTTCGTTGCCTCGGCGACGAGGTCGTTGGAGGGTTCGGCGTTCTGGTCCGGCTTGGTGGTGAGGACGGCGAGGACCAGGGGCGCGCGGTGGGGGGGCCAGGCGATAGCTACGTCGAGGGCGGAGCCGTAGGCCGGGCTGCCGGTTTTGTCGCCGACGATCCAGTCCGTGGGCAGACCTGCCTTGATGCGTTTGGCGCCGGTCTTGCTCGCCTTCAGCCACGTGGCGAGTTGGGCGCGTTCGGGCTCCGGGAGGGCGGTGCCGACGACGAGGGCACGGTAGTTCGCCACCAGGGCGGCAGCGGTGGTGGTGTCGCGTTCGTCGCCGGGGATCGCGGTGTTGAGTTCGGGCTCCCAGCGATCGAGACGGGACACGGTGTCACCCAGGCTGCGCAGAAAGGCGGTGAATCCCGCTGGGCCACCCAGCAATCGGAGCAGCATGTTGCCCGCGGTGTTGTCGGACAGGGTGATCGCCGCGTCGCAGAGCGCGGTGACGGTCATGCCGGTGTCGATGTGTTTCTCCGTCTCCAGCGAGTTCACGACGATGTCGGCCGCGGTGTAGCGGATGACCTGGTCGAAATAGCCGGTGGACAGCGGATGCGCCTGCAGGAGTGCGCCGCACGCCATACCCTTGAAGGTCGAGGCCATCGGGAAGCGTTCGTCCTCCCGGTAGTCGACCGTGGCTCCGCTTGCGGTGTCAACTACCGACAGACCCAGTCTGGCGCCGTATTTCGCCTCCATGCCGGCGAATGTCGCGGTGGCGGGCACGGCCGCCGAAGTACTCGGTGCCGGTTCGGCGTCGTTGCGCGAGCAGGCGGTGCACGTCACGGCCGAGATCGCCAGCGCGACGGCGGCGATCCGGGTGCGGAGGCGGGGCGTCAGTGTGGAGGAAGTCACCGGTGCACGCAATCATCGCCGACCGGTTCGAAGCCAATACCGGACAGCGGGCTGGACGAGTCGCAACCGATATCACCGCAGGTGAACAGCGGTAACGCGACAGGGAAGACCGATACCCACCAGCTCGTCCGCCCAGATCGACCGAGCCGTGGCAAGAGCGCTGGTTCAATGGCCGATATGGATCTGATCCGCCACCTCCGGTTCTTCGTCTCCGTCGCGGACGAGGGCCACTTCGGGCGGGCAGCAGCGGCACTCGACATGACCCAACCTCCCCTGTCGCAGGGGTTGCGCCGCCTCGAACAACATCTCGACGTCGAGCTCATCCACCGCACCAGCCAGGGCGCGCTACTCACCACCGCGGGCAAACACCTGTTGCCGCGTGCCCGGCTGCTCGTCGACGACGCCGACCGATTGCTCGCCGAATCACTGCGGATCGCGCAGCTCAGCGGGACCGTGCGGTTCGCTGCGACGACCGCGCTACCCGATCGTCTGGTCACCGCGTGTGTCACCGGCTTGCGCGCCGCGGGTGGCAGCGTGGCGACGACACTGGCCACGACCGTCGATCTCGTCGCCGAGGTGCGCGCGGGCATCTGCGATGTGGCGGTGATCGAACATCCGGCGCTGGTCGACGGGGTGGAGGCCGGACCGGTGGTGAAGTTACCGCGCTGGTTGGTGGTACCCGCCGAGCACCGCACCACCACCGCCGAACGACCGACCTTCCCGATGCTCGCCGGACTGCACTTCGCGCATCCACCGCGCGCCGCGAACCCGCCCGCCTTCGACAGCATCATCGACCTGCTGCGGGAACGGGGGCTGGACGCACCACCACTCGCGGCTCCCGACGATCGGGCGGTGTTGGCCGCGGTGGCGGCGGGCACGAGTTTCGGCGTCACCGCCACCTCGCCGACGCCGACACCGGGAGTGGCCTGGCTCACGCTGGCACCGCAGTCGATTGCCTTGCGGATCAGGGTAATTCGCAGAGCGGACGCGGGAGCGCATGCCGATGCGCTGGATCGGGTGCTGTACCGGGAGCGGCTGCGATGAGTGTGTTCGACGCGGCGGTGCCGGCATGACGGAATCGGCGAGTGCCCGGATCCGTGCCGTGTTCGCCGATGCGGGCTGCGTCGGCTGGTTGCACGCCCGGCGCTGCGATGGGTCCGTCGGCGAGATCTCCGTCGGTGGGCACGAGCGGGTGGTGATCGCGTCGGTCTACAAACTGCTGCTGTTGGCAGCGTTCTTGCGACAGGTCGACCACGGCCTGATCGACCCCACCGGCCGGCTCACCATCGATCCCGCCGACTGCACGCCGGGCCCTACCGGCCTTGCGGCACTCCATGATCCGGTCACGCTGAGCCGCCGCGATCTGGCGGCATCGATGATGACCGTGTCCGACAATGCCGCCGCCGATGTCCTGCTCGGCGAGGTCGGTCTCGCCGCGGTGAGCGAGCTGGTGCACGAGCTCGCTCTGACGGATACCCGGATCGTCGGCGGGACGGCCGACCAGCACCGCAGCCTGGTCCGCGATACCGATACCCACAGCACCGCAGAGGCTTTCGCGGTCCTGGCGGACAACGACGAGGCGTGGACCGTCTCCGCCTACGACCCCTCCTACGCCAGCGCGACCACACCCGAGGAGATGACCCGGTTCCTGGGGAAGCTGTGGACCGGTGACATATTGTCCACGGCCGGTACGGCATTCGCGCGCACGGTGATGAGCAAGCAGATCTGGCCGCACCGCATCGCCGCCGGATTCCCCCATCGCGGAGTCCTGGTGGCGGGCAAGACCGGCACCATCGGGGTGATCCGCAACGAAGTCGCCGTCGTCGAATTCCCTGGCGAAACACCGGTAGCGGTAGCGGTCTTCACCCGCGCCGCCCGCGCGGATCCGATGCTGCCGGTGGTCGACACCGCGATCGGCGAGGCGGCACGGATCGCCGTCACCGAACTGCGCCGCCCGCGCTGAGGTGACAACTCTCTGACGACCATGGCTAGCATCGTCGTTTGTGGGTGGAGATTCTTCCGGCTTCGGCCGAGTGCAGAAAATCGGGATCGCGGCGGGGGCGCTGGGTGTGGTGCTGGCGGTGGCGACTCCGTTGCTACCGGTTCAGCAGCAGCGCGCGAGCCTGGAGTGGCCACAGCCCCAGTCGATGCAACTCAGCGCGCCACTCGTGGACTACGTGCCGTTGTCGCTCGACGTGAGCATTCCGTGTACGGCGTTGCGCGACATGACCGGCGGGACAGTCCTGTCCACCGTTCCCGCCCAGGCGCCGCGAGCAGGATCGAAAGGCTTGGTCGCGCGCATCGAGGACCGGCCGGGAGCCGGGCGCACATTGTCCGTGGTGCTGCGCGACAAGCTGCTGTTGAGCACGCCGATCGCGGATATCGCGGGGAACGACCCAGTGAAAGAGAGCTCAGCCGCCGACGACCGTGATGGCACACAACCACCCCCTACCGACGCGAACCGGCCACCCGCCCCCAACGGCGCACCGCCCGTGGGCGGCACTCCCCCTAACAACGCACCGCCCGCCAGAGGCACCCCGCCCAACAACGCACCGCCCGCCAGCGGCACCCCACCCAACAACGCACCGCCCGCCAGCGGCACCCCACCCAACGGTGCACCGCCCTCTGGCGGCGCCACTCCCAACGGTGCGCCACCACCCGGCGGCACCACTGCACCTAACGGCGCGCCACCCACCGGCACTGCTCCACCCAGCGGCGCTCCCGCTCCTGGCAGCACTCCCCCTTCGGGCGCGGTTCCGCCGAACGGGCCGAGCGGTGCGCCGTCCTCGACGACGAAGCCACCGGGCGGCGCGCCCGGCGCAGCCGTGCCCGAGACCGCACGCGACGCCCGATGCGGAGCGCTGACCGTGGTTTCCACCGGCTCGAGCACGACCGCCGAGCTCACCGGTATGACCCGGGCCGACGGCTCGCCGATGAAGACGACCGTGGACGCTGATGTGCGACCACAGGTGGTCGGAGTCTTCACCGAGCTGGATCGCGGACGGATGGGAGACGCGCGACTGCATGCCGAGATCGATGCGCGGTTCTCGTCGAGTCCGAGTGGCTGGAAGCTGGCGGCGATCGTCGGGGCGGTATTGAGCGCCTTGCTCGCCCTGATCTGCCTGCACCGCGGCGACGCTCGCGACGGCCGCCGGACGCGTCGCGTTCTGCCCGCCCGGTGGTGGCGGTTCACCGGTCTCGACGCGGTGGTCGCGGGCACATTGGTCAGCTGGCATGTGTTCGGCGCCAACAGTTCTGACGACGGCTACATCCTCACGATGGCGCGCGCGTCGAAGGAAGCGGGCTACACCGCCAATTACTACCGCTGGTTCCAGGTCGCGGAGGCACCGTTCGGGTGGCCCTACGAGGTGCTCGCCCAGATGACCCGGGTCAGCGAGATCGGGGTGTGGATGCGGTTGCCCGCATTACTCGCCGGGTTCGTGTGCTGGCTGGTGATCAGCCGGGAAGTGTTGCCGCGCCTGGGTTCCGGTGTGCGCGCGAGCGGGGTCGCGCGCTGGACCGCGGCCCTGGTGTTCCTGTCGATGTGGCTGCCCTACAACAACGGCCTGCGTCCCGAGCCCCTGATCGCGGTCGGCGCGCTCCTCACCTGGTGCTCGATGGAACGGGCGATCGCCACCCGCCGCCTGTTGCCCGCCGCCGTCGCGGTGCTGATCGCCGCGTTCTCCCTGGCGGCCGGTCCCACCGGATTGATCTGCGTGGCAGCACTGCTGGCCGGTTCGCGACCGGTGCTGCGCACGATCATCGCCCGCGCCAGACCGGCTTCGGGCGTCGGCGCGTCCGCTCGCGGAACTGTGGTCCTCCGATACGCCGCACTCGTGGCCCCGATCGTCGCCGTGGGCACTCTCGTACTGGTCGTCGTCTTCGCCGACCAAACCTTCTCGACCGTCCTCGAAGCCACCCGCGTGCGCCAGCTCGTGGGCCCCGACATGTCCTGGTTCGAGGAACGCACCCGCTGGGATTC